>DQVA01000173.1 GCA_015661965.1 Candidatus Bipolaricaulota bacterium | reverse complement strand
TCCAGGGAGGCCACGAGATCCTCCGGGAGCTGGAGCTCCATGAGGACCCCGCTGGCGGCCAGCTCCCCCACCCAGTCGTGGGGGCCGATGATGACGTCGGGACCCTCCCCCGCCGGCGCGGCGGTGATGAACTGCCCCCTTATCTCCCCGAAGGGGACCTCCACCACCTCCACCGGGATCCCGGTGTCCTCGGTGTAGGCCTTGGCCGCCTCCTCGAACACCGGCGCCCGGGTGTCGTCCGCCCAGATGAGGATCTTCCCCGGCTCCGTGGCCAGGCCCAACACCCCACTGATCACAAGGACCAGTCCCACAGCTAGTAGCTTCCACATACTTCCACCTCCCACAGGTTATGGTTGGTTCCCCTTCTCACATACTTACTGTTTCCCTTTCTCACCCCCCTGAGGCAGTTACTTCCACCGGCTCCAACACCGCATACCGGCCGGAGTCCGGATCGTAGGAAGATAGGAGATCTCGTTGGTTGACACCCACCGGGGTCAGGTAGTCGTAGATCTGCGGCGCCCATTGTGGGTCGGGGCAGCCGCCTCCCACCCACTCGCCGGGCTGGGCCGCGATGGGGCGCACGTAGTCCTGGGCGTAGCCGTCCTGGGAGGCCACGAGGACATAATGCCAGCCCCGCACTTCCGGCAGAAGCGCCTTGGGCACGGTGACGATGACGCGGCCCCGTTTGGGATCCGAGGTCACGCTCACAAGCTCCGGCCCGGCATCGGGGGTCCAGAGGTGGCGGCCGTAGGCGGGCCAGCCGGCCACCCGGATGAACACGTCCCAAGGGTGCTCGGGATCGAAGCTCACCTTGGCCGCCTCGGCCTCGGGGTGGAGCTCCGCAGAGCCCCCTTCCTTTACGTCCAGGAAAAGGAGCACCAACGGGTGGGAGAAGCCGTGGGGCCCGTTCCAGGGGTTGGGAAGCGCCGCGAAATCCAGGGCGAATTGCCAGGAGTCCCCCGCGTCGTAGATCGCATAGCGCACCAGGTCGAAGATCCCCTCGGGGGCGAACACCTTGTTCAGGGGGTAAACGTGGCTTCCGGGGCCGAAGTCATCGCCGGCGGGGTCCTCGAGCGCGAAGACCAGCTCCCCCTTGATCAGGGTGGGGATGAGGGCGACCACCGGGCGCTGGGGCGCCTCCCCCAGGAGCTCCCCAGGGCGCTCCAGCGCCAACACGAACCCGATGGACTTGCCGGGCTCGGTGCCCAGCTCCTCCATGGGGATCCCGAACTCCACCACCTCCCCCACCTCGGCCCTGCGGGAAAGCAGGGTCGCTATGGGCGAGGCAAGCCTCCAGTTACCCTTCCCGTCGGCGGCGTAGCGGAACACGTACCCCGAGCCATCGGGGCGGACCTTGGCGAAGTCCAGCTCCACCGCGGAGGAAAGCGCCATCCCCAAGGGGACGCCGGCGTGGCGGCTCGCCACGTTCGCGGGCGCCCCCGGCGCCCCGCCCACATAGAGGACGAGCTTCACCTCCGTCCCGATGTACTCCCGGGCGGGGCGGGCGAGGTCCACCCGCACCACCAGGGTTTTCTCCTGGTATCCCACGTAGAGGGCGGACACCTCGCCGCTCCCGGCGAACCGGGCGGCCTCGGCCCACTCCTCTTCCCCACCGACCCCGTCCAACCCCAGCGACACCTCGCCCAGGTTGGCGGAGAAAGACGGCTCCAGCCTCAGGGTGAGCACTCGGGGGATCTCCTCCTCCGGCACGCCGGCCGCCCGATAGGCGGACACAAGATGCACCTTGAACAGCCAGTCGAAGAGCTCGTCGGTCCCGGAATCCCAGTCCTTGCCGTACCAGAAGAACCAGTCCGAGCCCTCGGCGGCGTAGAGGGCGTCCAGGGCCGCGGGGTTGGGGTCGTGGGAGAACACCGCCTCCCGACAGGCCGCCAGCCACTCCCAGGCGATCTCCTCCTCCGCCTCCCCCTCCCAGGTGGAGAGGTCCCCGCCCCAGGAGCCCCGGGGCACGGTGGGGAGCGCCCGCGCCGGCGGGTTCCCCTCCAGGAACTCCCGCGGGGTCACGGTGCGGACCCAGTCGGCCTCAGAGAGGGCCCGATAGAGGGCGCGCAGGAACGCCCGGCCGTTGTCGGGGTAGCCGGCCATGAACATCCAGTTCTCCCCGTCCAGCGCCACCACGAGGAGGTGCCCCTCGGGCTCGGGGAGGGCCTCCCAGATCCGCCTGAGCTCCCCCATGAAGTCGTCCACCGCCACCTGGGTGGGCTTGTTCCCGTAGGAAAAGCCGATCTTGTCCGAGAGGGAATGGTGGCGGAAGAAGACCACCATGCCCCCGTACTCCCAGGGACTCGTGAGTTCGGCGACGGCGGGGGTATGTCCCAACGCGGCGGCCAGGATCCCCTCGTTGGTCACGGTCCAGGAGAACCCCGCTTCCGCGAAGGCCTCCACCGTCGCCGCGGACACGGCCTGCTCCGGCGGCCACACCCCCACGGCCGGCCCCCCGAAGAGGCTTTCATGGAGCCCCTGGGCGAGCTCGAGCTGGGCCCTCACGTCCTCGGCCCAGCCCCGCTCCAGCAGGATCGGCACGATGGGGTGGAAGAAGGGGCTGGTGATGAGCTCGCTTCCCGCCGCCTGGACGGCCCTGTAGGCGTCCACCACCCGGGCGCAGACCTCCCGCTGGGCCGCGATCACCCGCAGCACGTCCTCGGGGGTCCAGCCGGACTTCCCCCGGAGCTCCGAAAGCCCGAGCTCCCCGTGGAGCTCGGGGGAGATCTGCCAGAGGAGGTAGAGGCCCGCGGCGTCCAGGAGCTCCTGGTCGGTGAGGTCGCGCACGTTCTTCAGGTGGTTCAGCGCGGCGTAGCGGGGATCGTAGTAGGGATCGTCCCCGTCGCGGTCGAACATGTAGCCGTTGATCCAGAAGAACTGGCGCTGCATCTCCCGCCGCTCCTCCGGGGTCAGGGTCCCGGGGGCGGTGATCAGCTTCCACGTCCACTTCAGGTGGTTGTCCACCGCGCCGATGTACCGGTAGAGCCCGCCTTTTTCCCGCTCCGAGGGCGTGATCTCCGCGTAGTCGAGGATCTGCCTGAGGAGCGTGGGCTGGAGGTTGTAGGTCACGCGGATCCCGGGGAACTCGGCGAGGATCCTGGGGGAATCGATGTACTCCTGCACCGCGTGGACCCGCACCCAGGGGAGCTCGTACTCCCCGGTCATG
>DQVA01000141.1 GCA_015661965.1 Candidatus Bipolaricaulota bacterium | reverse complement strand
TCGCCCTGGCGACGCTGTTCTCCCCCAAGCGCCGCCGCCCCAGGCCAGCGGAGCCGGGACGCTGATCTCGGGCCGGGCTTGGCAAGGGGAGCTGTCCGCCTCTCCGGCCTCCCCCGCGTGCCCCACGGTCGAACACTCCCTACCCGCCCCCCCGGTTTTCCCTGTACACTTGCCGGCAAAGGAGGTAGCGTGAACTTAAGGTTGGGCCTGACATTGCTGGCGCTGGCTGGCGTCGCCCTGACGGCCGGGGCGACCCAGGTGGAGCTACAGTATTTCTGGTCGACGACTTGTCCGGATTGCCAGATCATGTGGGACTTCCTGCGGGGCCTCCAGGAGGAGTATCCGGACCTGGTGATCGTGGACCATGAGGTCACGTTCAACCCTGATAACTGGCGGCTCATGGTCACCCTGGCCAGGGCCTACGAGCTTGAGCACATCACCACCCCCACCGTGATCGTGGGGGAGCTGGCGGTGAGTGGGATTGGCCGGGCGGTGGAACTCCGAATCCGGGAGGAAGTGGAGCGGTGTCTTGAGGTCGGCTGCCCCACCCCTATGGAGCGCCTGCCCAAGCGGCGGGCGTGGGTGTTGGCCCCGTTGGAGATCCTGGCCCTGATCGCCTTGGGGATCCTGGTATTCCTGTACCTGTCGGGCTGAGAACGCTGGGGGGACACGCCCCCATTCCACCGGCCACCCCCGGACGCGATCCCAAGTCCCGGTGCCGGCGGCCAAAGCGGCAGGTGTCACATTCGATTGCGTGCCAGGGCGCAGATGGCTTCGATCACCAGCTTGGCGGCGGTGATGGCCGTCACCCCGGAGGGGTCATAGGGCGGGGCCAGTTCCACCACGTCCATCCCCACCACGTTGAACCCCTGCAGTGTCCTAAATATCTCGATGACATCTCGGTAGGAAAGCCCGTCCGGCTCGGGGTTGGTCACCCCGGGGCACAGGGATGGGTCCAACGCATCCAGATCCAGCGACAGCCACAGTGGCCGCTTCCGTTCCAGCCGGGCCGCGAATTCCCGCCGGTCGGCGAACACCGGCTCATCCACCTCGCCCCCGTAAAACGACCGTGCCCCCACGATCACCGTTCTCTCCGCCACTTCCCGGCAGCGCCGCAGCACGGTGGCGTGGCATATCCTCTCCCCCTCGTACTCATCCCGGAGATCGGAGTGGGCGTCCAGGGCCAAAAGCTGCACCTCTCCCAGTGCTGCCACCGCCCCCCGAACCACCCCCAGGGTGATGGTATGTTCCCCTCCCATCACCACCACGAATTTCTCCGACTTCAAAAGCCGCGACACCTCCTGGCCCAGGGAAGAGAGCACCTGTGCCAGCGGCAGGTGGACCTGTAGGTCGCCCAGATCGCACACCCCGATATCCACAAGATCGGCCCGGAAGATGGCCGAGTAGGACTCCAGTGAGTCGGAGGCCAGGCGGATGGCCGCCGGGGCCTGGGCCGGCCCGCCACGGTAGGACACGGTCCGCTCCAACGGGACCCCGAGGATCACGGCTTTCGCTTGCTGGCAGGGGCGCTCCGCCGCCAGGAATGACAGGGGCCGAATGCTCATCGGGGGGTGGAGGTGGGGGCCCCGGCCAGGAGTTCCTCAACGAACCGGGGCAGGACGAAGGCGGCCCGGTGCAAGGCCGGGGAGTAGTAGCGGGTGGCGAGGCCGCGGGCGGAGTAGCGGGCCTTGAGCTCGGGCTCAGCGGCCCGGAAGTCGAAGCGGCCGGCCAAAACGTAAGCCCACATCCCGGAGGGATAGGCGGGCACGAACCCCAAGTACACCCCCACGTGGGGGAACGAGCGTTTGACCCGCTCCACCACCTGCGCCAGCTCCTGTGGCCAGTAGAAGGGCGTTCCAGCCTGCAGTGCGAGCAGTCCCCCCTCCCGCAATGCCCCGCGGCAGGCCGCGAAGAACTCCTGGGCGAACAGGGCTTCCCCCGGGCCGATGGGGTCGGTGGAGTCCACCAGGATCACGTCGAACTCCCGGGGGTGGCCGCGTACGTACTCCTCCCCCGGCTGGATTACGATCTCCGCCCGGGGATCGTCGAACGCCCCTCGGTGCACCGACGGGAGGAATTCCCGGGAGGCGTCGATCACCTCGCGGTCGATCTCGGCCAGTGTGGCCCGCTGGACCGTGGGGTGGGAAAGCGCCTCGCGCAAGGTCCCGCCATCGCCTCCCCCCACGATCAGCACCCGCTCAGGCCTTTCGTGGAGGAGCAAGGCGGGATGGGCCAGCATCTCATGATAAAAAGGCTCGTCGCGCTCGGAGAGCATGATCTTCCCGTCCAGGGCCAGCACCCGGCCGAGTTCCTCGGTTTCGGCCAGTGCCAGTTCCTGGTAGGGCGTTCTCCGGCGGACGAGCCACCGCCGAACGCGCAAAGCGAGCTCTACGCCTTCGGTTTGCCGCTCACATAACCAGTCTCCGCATCTATCACCGCTGCTCATAGCTGGATGCCTCGCTTTATCTCCAGCACCTCCACGCGCTGGGGCCGGAAGAGCTCCCGGAACACCTCCACGGCGGCCTCGGGGATCGCCTTGTCCCCGCAGGTGAACACGTCCAGGGCCACGTATTCGAGCTCCGGCCAGGTATGCAGGGAGATGTGGGACTCGGCGATCACCGCCACCCCGGACACCCCGTGGGGGTTGAACGTGTGGACTTGGATGTCCAGCCCGGTGGCGTTCGCCCGGTCCACCGCCTCCTGGAGTGCCCTGCGGATTTCCTCCGGCTCGTTCAGGTTGCGCTCGCACCCCCAAAGTTCGACCACGAGCTGCCTCCCGAGTGCCTTCATTTTCACCTCCTCCCCCGGGAACGTTTCGGCACATGCAAGCGGCCCCCTTGGGGGGGTCCCCAAAAGGGCCGTGCCACCTCCCAGGTCAAGTGGCCTGTTCACGCTGGTGATTTTATGACGTGGCGCGGCGGGGGTCCAGCCGCGCCCCGGGCGGGGGTCAGAAAAATAGGCATGCCGCCACCACACCGCCACACCGGTCCACCCGGTGCTCCGCCGCCGCCACCCGCAGGTCGGCGAGCTCCAGGCCCCGCATCCGGAACGCCTCTTCCACCTTGGCGCGGGCCTCCATCACTGCCTGGGCTTGGGAGTCCCCTTGGGCCTCCATGATCACCCCGAAGCCGTCCGGGGCCCGGCCCACCGCCACCGCTGCCGCCAGCGTCTCCCCGGGCACCGACGAGGTACGGGAGCTGTAGACGACGAGGGCGAACGCCCCCTTGGGGAGCTGGGGCGGGGCCTCCACCAGCTCCACGTGCGGGGGGATGATGCTGGTCACCCGCACCAGGTTGAGGTCCCCGATTCCGGCGGAAAGGAGCGCCCCGTCGAAGGCGTTGAGCTCGCTCGTCCCCTCCGCCGCCCCGGCGACAAGACAGGCTTTCCTTATCTCGTTTGGGATCATCCCGGCCCCCTGGCTAGGTGGTGGCGGCTTCCGGATCGGTGAAGATGTCGCCCTCAAGGCGCTCATTGGCCACCTTGGGCGCCTCCACCAGCTCTATCCTGATCAACGCGGAGCGGTACCAGGGCTCATCACGACCGGGCACCCTTTTCACCGGCAGGTGTTCCCAAGAGCGCATGGTCTCGATGTAGGGCCAGTTCACGTAGTCGTGGAAGTCGTCCCGCAGGTCGGTGAGCACTGCCCCCCGCTCCAGGAGCTCCCGCTGAATGGCCCGCCATTTTGAGAGGGACGCCTCCCGGCGGGTGAGGCCCATGTAGCCAGCGCCGCCCGGGCCTTTGAGGGCGGAGATGCCGCGCCCGGCGAACGCCAAAAAGCCCCGCAGCGATTCGGTGGGGTCGCAGAAGAAGGTATCGAACGCCGAAAGCAGCCCCGCGGGAAGGGGCTCCCTGAGGTCATGCTGCAGGGCCTCCACCTGCAGGCCCTCCCCCCGGGCCACCTCCCGCACGAACCCTACCAGTCGCTCGTCGATATCCAGCATCACCACCCGCTTGGGGGCGCCGGTGAGGGCGGCGGCCAGGGACACCAGATCGTCGTCCCCCAGGACCAGCAGCTCCTTTCCGGCCAGGTCCCCCCGGGCCCACAGGAAGGCGATCCGGTACAGGGTGGACTCCTCGGTGACGTAGCCCTGGTCGTAATCCTGGATGGCCTCCGGACGGGATTTAGCTATCCCCCTGAACTTCTCCGCGATCGGGGCCACCGGGCCCAGCTCCACCCCGCGGCCGCCGCAGCGGGGGCAGCGCAGCTCCAGGGCTGGGGCGATGCCCGCCCCTTGGATCAGTCCTCGGCCCTCCGGGGTGAGCCTGATCCGCTCCCCGGCGAACTCCAGCCATCCCGCCTTCCCCATCTCCCGCAGCGCCTGGCACAGGGCCATCACCGGCACGTCCGAAAGGTCGATGATGCGCCAGATGTCCTCCGAGGTAAGGATTGCGGCCAGGATGCGCTCCGCGTCCCGGTCGGTGAAGGGAAGCGAAGTGCGGGCGCGCACGGCCTCGGCTATCACATGTAGATCCATTCTCACCTCCTCGGGAAGGGTTTTTCAGGGGCTGGAGGATACCGGAAATCCCCCCCGGCTGCTACAGGACCAGCAGCTCCTCCTTGGGGAAGGCGGACAGGATCTCGCAGCCATCGGGCCGCACCACCACCAGGTCCTCGATCCTCACCCCCAGCTTCCCCGGGAGATAAACCCCGGGCTCCACGGTGACGACCATCCCCGCCTCCAGGGTATCCTCGGACACAGGGGACAGGCGCGGTCCTTCGTGCACCTCCAGGCCCACCCCGTGGCCCAGGCCGTGGCCGAACTGGTCCCCGTAGCCGGCCTCCTGGATCAACTTTCGGGCGGCCCGGTCCGCCTCCACCCCGGTGACCCCGGCCCGCACCGCCTCCAGCCCGGCCCGGTTGGCCTCAAGCACCAGCTCGTAGATGGCCCGCGCCTCGGGGGCCGGCCGTCCCAGGGCCACCACCCGGGTGAGGTCGGCGCAGTACCCGTCCACCTTGGCCCCGATGTCCAGCAGGATCAAGTCCCCTTCCTTCAGCTCCCGCTCCCCGGGGAGGTAATGGGGCATGGAGGAGCCCTCGCCGAAGGCTACGATCAGGTCGAAGGCCACGTGGTCGGCGCCGTTCTTGCGGTACCACATCTCCAGTTCCAGGGCGGCCTCCCGCTCGCTTGTCCCCGGCTTGAGGCGCCCCAGGAGCCAACGCAGGCCTTCGTCGGTAAGCCGCGCCGCGGCCGCGATCCGCTCCACCTCCTCCGGGTCCTTCACCCGCCGCAGCCCTTCCACCCAGCCCTCCAGGGGGACTAGCTCCACCCCTTTCAGCCTCTTTTCCAGTTCCCGATAAAGCCAGAGGCTAGTCCGCTGGGCCCCGATCCCCACCCGCTTCAGGGAGAGGGACTCCAGCCGATCCGCCAGCCAGTCCAGCCAGCGGCCGGGCAGCTTCTCTATCGGGAGGTCCGGCACCTCCCGGGCGGCCCGTTCGGTGTAGCGGGAATCGGTGGCGAACACGTCGCCTTCCTTTCCCACGATCAGGCCCCCGGCCGAGCCGGTGAACCCGGTGAGGTAGCGTAGGTTTGCACCGTCGGAACCCTCGAGGTTGATCACCAGGAAAGCGTCCAGGCCTTCCTCCGCCAGGCGCCGCCTGAGCTTGGCCCTGCGGGCCGCGTGGTCCATGGTCCCCTCCTCAACCGCAAAATATGTTCTCCATTCTAGGAATGGGGAAGGACGCCGTCAAAACGGCTCTTTGGGTCCGGTCTGAAGCTGGCCTCAGGAACGGTATGGGGGCCATCCGATGCGGGAGTGGCGGGTGGTTTGGAGTCGGGCGGTGTTGCTCTCTATAATGCAGCCCATGACGCTTGCGGAACTGGAGCGCAAGGTGGAGGAGCTGCGGGCGGCCTGGCGGGCGGCCCTGGCTGAGGTTACTGATGCCGAGGCGCTGGAGGCGGCCCGAATCCGGTTCCTGGGCCGTAAGGGCCACCTCACCCGGCTCCTTTCCTCCTTGAAGGAGTTCCCCCCCCAGGAGCGGCCCCACGCGGGCCGGATCCTCAACCAGCTCAAGCGGGAGATCAGCCAGGCTATCGAGGAGAAGGGCCGTGAGATCGAGCAAAGGGAGTGGGAGAGGCGCCTGGCTGCAGAACGTTACGATTTCACCCTGCCAGGCAAGTGGCGGCCCCTAGGGCACCTGCATCCCCTCACCCAAGTGCGCCTGGAGATCGAGGACATCTTCATGCGCATGGGGTTCGATGTGGCGAGCGGCCCCGAGGTGGAGGACGACTACCACAACTTCGAGGCCCTGAACATCCCGGAGGACCACCCGGCCCGGGATGAGTGGGATTCCTTCTACATCGACGACACCCACCTGCTGCGCACCCACACCTCCCCGGTACAGATCCGGGTGATGAAGTCCAGGAAGCCCCCGGTGCGCATCATCTGCCCCGGTCGCTGTTACCGGCGGGACACCCCGGATGCCACCCACTCCCCGGTGTTCCACCAGGTGGAGCTGCTATGGGTGGAGCGGGGGCTCACCATGGCCCATCTCAAGTGGATCATCGAGGAGTTCGTGCGCCGGTTCTTCGGCCCGGGCTATGAGATGCGGTTCTCCGCCGACTTCTTCCCGTTCACCGAGCCCTCGGCCCAGGTACACATCCGCCGGGAGGGTGGGCCGTGGTTGGAGATCATGGGGGCGGGAATGGTGGACCCGGCGGTGCTCACGGAGGTGGGCTACGACCCGGAGGAGGTCACTGGGTTTGCCTTTGGGCTTGGGATAGAGCGCATGGCCATGCTGCGCTGGGGGATCGAGGACATCCGCCTGTTCTACCAGAACGACATCCGTTTCCTATCCCAGTTTTAGTGCCTGTATCCATCCCTGAGGGCACCGGGGTTTTTATCACCAAGTCACGAAGGCCCATGGGAACTATGGCCCCAGCAGTGCTTGCCATTGGCAAAAAGCTCTGCGATGGGTTCGGGGGCTACCACTGGATTTCGCGAATCCTTTCCGTCTCCGTTTTTGTGGGAAGGCGACCATGCCCCAGGCCGGACACACGCCCCGGGACACTATCCAGCCTCTCGGTGACGGCGAAGCAACACGGGATAGCGGGAGCTATTTAAGGGAGGTGCTGTTGAACAGGGAGGGGAAACTTCCCCTGCCGTTTGACGGTCTCCCCCGGGGGGCCGCAACCGGCCTGAGGGGCGGACGCTAAACACACGCCCCTGGAGGAACCCAATTTACACCACTTGACGGGACGTGATCTCAAATCCAGGGCCCAAGTGTCGAAGTTGGGCACAACTTCAGCCATGTCCCCCCGCCCTTGCCGGCGCCAACGGGTTTGTGGCAAGGCCAAAGGTGGCGGCTCCGTTCAGATGACCTCCAGGGAGAAGCCCACCCGGAGCCGCTCGCCCCCCCGAAATATCTCGAGGAGAGCTTTCGACGCTTCCTCCCCGGTACAGTGCCCCGGGAACGCTGCTTCAGTGGTCCCGGCCAGCGCCCGGACCAGGCGGGCAAGCTTTTCCTCAGCCAAACCAGCGAGGTGGAAGCCCCCCAGGACGAAGCGGGGTCCGGCTCCGGCTAGCGCTGCGGCCCGGGCCGCCATCCGGTGAACCCC
>DQVA01000034.1 GCA_015661965.1 Candidatus Bipolaricaulota bacterium | reverse complement strand
GGACGGTTTCACATTAGCGTATTTCCAAAAGATGGTCTCCGATGTGAGGTTCTTTGACGCCCTCAAGTTCACGTTCCTGTTCGCCGTCACCATCGTCCCCTTACAGGTGGTCACCGCATTGGCCATGGCGCTCCTCCTCAACTCCGGGGTGAGGGGGTCCAGGTTCTTCCTGTACATCTTCGCGCTTCCCTTGGGGATCGCGGACCTGGCGGCCGGCCTTATCTGGCTCTCCGTCTTCACCCATCGCGGGTTCTTGAACTCGGCACTTTACGCACTGGGCGTGATCGAAAGGCCGATCCACTACCTCTCCTACCAGAACCTCAACTTCACCTTCCTGTCGGTGGTGGCAGCGGAGCACTGGCGGGCCACCGCCATCGTGATGGTGATCCTGGTGGCGGGGCTCCAGATGATCTCCAAGGATTACCTGGAGGTGGCCGAGGTCCTGGGGGCAAGGGGATGGAAGAAGATCTGGTACGTAATCCTTCCCCTGCTCAAGCCATCGCTACAGTCGGCCCTCATCATCCGGACGATCTTCGCCCTCCAGACCTTCGCGGTAGTGCTCGCCTTGGCCGGGCAGATCACCCCGGTGCTGGCAGGGGAAGCCTACTTCTGGCAGTTCTTGTATCGCAATCCTAACGTGGCCTCCGCCTATGCGGTGTTGCTGATGGTCATCGCCATCGCCATGACGTGGATTTACCTACGCTACCTGAAATCCCGGGTGGAGGTGATCCGGGGATGAGCTACCGGTATTTACTTCGCCAAACCTTTATCTATCTGGCGATCCTGACGCTGGCCCTGTGGGTGCTCATCCCCATCTTCCTGATCGGCATTTCCGCCTTCACCCCCCGACAGGAGCTTTACCAGTGGCCCAAATCCGCCATCCCCAGCCACTTCTCCCTGGACACGATGCGGTTCTTCCTGGGGGCCCACGGGGTAGTGCGCTCCCTCCTCAACAGCGTACAGGTGGCCCTGCTCACCCTGGCCTTCACCCTGGCGGTGGGAGCGCCGGCGGGGTATGCCGTGGCCCGGTTTTTCTTCCGGGGACGGGAGGCGTTCCGGTTGGGGATCCTCATCACGCGGATGTTCCCCACCGCGCTCCTCGCGGTCCCCCTGGCCGTGACCTTCATCAGGTGGGGGCTTTACGACACCCTGCTGGGGGTAGCGTTGATCCACACCGCCATGGCCCTCCCGTTCGCGGTGATCATCACCACCGGGATCTTCATGGGGGTGCCCAAAGACCTGGAAGAGGCGGCGATGACATTGGGGTGCAGCCGGTTTGGGGCATTCGCCCGGGTGGCCCTGCCCCTGGCGCTCCCGGGCCTGGCGGCGGCGGCCATGTTCACGTTCGTCATCTCGTGGAACGAGGTGTTCGCCGCGGCCATCCTCACGGTGCGCAACCGGACCCTACCGGCGCACATCATCACCACCATCCAAGCTTCCCCGTTGGACTTCCGGTTCGCGGGGGGGTTCTTCATGATCCTGCCCGCGCTCCTGTTTATGTTCTTGATCCGGCGGTACCTGTTCCACATGTGGGGCGGGGCCACGGCAGAGAGGTGAGACATGGCCGGGGAAATCAGGCTAGAGGGCGTACGCAAGACGTTCGGCAAGGTGGAGGCGGTCAAGGACCTGGACCTCGTGGTGAAGGAAGCGGAGTTCTTGGTCCTCCTGGGCCCGTCCGGCTGTGGTAAGACCACCACCCTGCGCTGCATCGCCGGCCTCGAGCGGGTCGATCGGGGCAAGGTGTTCATCGGCGGCCGGGACGTGACCGAGCTGCCACCGGCCAAGCGGGGGATCGCCATGGTGTTCCAAAGCTATGCCGTGTTCCCCCACATGACGGTGGAGAAGAACATCGGCTTCGGCCTGCGGATGCGCCATCTGCCCAGGGAGGAGATCAAGGAGGCCGTGCAGGAAGTGGCCGAGCTCCTGCAGATCGACGAGCTTCTGGACCGCTATCCTTCCCAGCTTTCCGGGGGCCAGCGCCAGCGGGTGGCGGTGGCGCGGGCCCTGGTCATGCGGCCAGAGGTGCTCCTGATGGACGAGCCCCTGTCCAACCTGGATGCTCTACTGCGCCTGCAGATGCGGGCAGAACTCAAGCGGCTTCACCGAGAAGTGGGCACCACCACCGTCTACGTGACCCACGACCAGATCGAAGCCCTCTCCCTGGGAGACAGGATCGCGGTGATGCGGGAGGGGGAGATCGTCCAGCTCGATACCCCCAACGAGGTGTACGACAAGCCGGCCACCGTGTTCGTGGGGGGGTTCATCGGCACCCCGCCCATGAACTTCCTGTCAGCCCGGGTGAAGAGCCGGGACGGGAG
>DQVA01000112.1 GCA_015661965.1 Candidatus Bipolaricaulota bacterium | reverse complement strand
TGGGCCAGGCACAGGTCCAAAGGTGACTCTGCCCCACAGCCCCGGCAGACCAGCCGGTGCACGTCACCGGTCAGGAGGCGGTACCGGATGCCCCCGGGAGCGGGGACCGGCAAGGCCAGCCCCAGCCGTGTCAACAGCCGGAGGGCCCGATAGACGGTGGCCCGGCCCAGGCCGGGGCAGCGCGTCCGGGCCGCGGCCAGCACCTCCCCCGCGGTCAGTTCCCGCTCAGCCGTTCCCAGGGCGTGGATCACCGCCCGCCTACCCGGTGTGAGCCGGAAGCCAGCCATTCTGAGCCTATCCTCAATCCGAGCTCCCACGCAAAATGATACATCGTCTCATTTAGCCGGACAAGCCACATGTTGCCCCCCGAAAGGCCCTGTGATATCCTGCAGATCGCAATGGCCTTCGGAAGAAGCTGGAAGCGGGTGGAAAACCTGGTCAAGGAGCACCTCCAGCAGGTGGAACAGGCCATCGGGTCCTTCCAGAAAGCGATTGCCGCTTACCTGGCAGGGGATCTGGCCGAGGCGGAGGAGCTGGCCTACGCCACCCACCGGGCCGAGGGCCGCGCCGATGACGTGCGGAGGAAGGTGGAGGCGGAGATCTTGAAAGGGGCCCTCCTTGCCAGCTCCCGCCGGGACATCCTAGAGATCATCGAAGGGGTGGATAAGCTAGCCAACGCCGCCGAAGCCACCCTGGACTACCTGATCCCCCAGCGGGTGGATATCCCCCCCGAGGTGGAACCCGAGCTCCGAGCCATCACGGCCAAGAGCGTGGACATCTTCACCGAGGTCAAGACCGCCTTGCACTTCCTGTTCACCGATATGCGGCACGCCCTGGATTCCACCCACCGGATCGAGAACATGGAGTCGGAGGTGGACCACCTAGAGCGGGAGGCGATAAAAAAATTGTTCCGCATGGACATCGACCTCGCACGGAAGATCCACGTGCGGGACTTCATCGAGGTGCTGGTGGAGCTCTCGGACCGGGCCGAGGACCTCTCGGACCGAATCGAGATCATGGTGGCCCAGCGGCGGGCCTAACGCAAAAACAGCGCGATCAATCGGTAAAGGCCGAAGGATAACAGGCCTGCCATGGTGGGGGTTGCTACCCATCCGCCCAAGATCTCCAACACCCGGCGGCGCTCGATTGCTCTCACCCCGTGCACAAGGCCTACCCCCACCACCGCCCCCACCACTGACTGGGAGGTGGACACCGGGATCCCCAGGATAGAGAAGAAGTGCACCCCAACTGCGGCGGCCAGTTGCGCTGCCGAGGCACTCACTGGGTCAAGCAGGGTGATGCCGCTCCCCACCGTCTCGGTGACCCGCCGACCGAAGGTGAGCGCCCCGGTGGCCAGTGCCACCCCCCCAAGCAGGCTCAGCCATGACGTGCGGACGCCCAAGTTAGCGATCGGACCCACCGAGTTCCCCACATCGTTCGCCCCCAGAGAGAAGGCCACATAACTCGCACTTCCCAGGAGCAGCAAGTTGATAACCCGGTCCCAGAGCTCCGGCCGCTGGATCTTCCTGATCGGGATGGAGAGCAGCTTGTAGGAGATGAAGGCCAAGAGTCCGGTGAGGAACGGGCACACCACCCACACCTGGACGATGGTGGTGAGCTTGGCCACGTTCACTTCAAGCCCGGTGGAGAACCCCACCCCCGCCACACCCCCCACGATGGCCTGGGAGGTGGACACCGGCAGCTTGAACCAAGTGGCCAAGGTGACGAACAAGCCAGCCGAGATCAGGGCCGCGAGCACGGCGGCGGGGGGGAGTTCGGCGGTGACGATGCCCTTGCCAATGGTCTTCATCACGTTTTGGCCCTGGAGCAGGGCTCCAACCACCACGAAGGCTGCCACGAGCAGGATCCCCTTCTTGTAGGAAAGGAGGCCGGAGCCCACCGAGGTGCCGATGCAGTTGGCGGCATCGTTGGCCCCGATGTTCCAACCCACGTAACCCCCGGCGGCGAAAAGTATGATCAGTTCCAGCATGTTTTTAGAAGTTTATAGTGCTTCGTGCGGAGCACAAGCTCGCCGGGCAACCGCCCGGGTGGCGACGAGATTCGCCCCTGTTCCGAGCAGGTCTTTCAGAAGCACTTGACCCACCTCCACCGGGGCCGGGACGGAAAGCTTCTTGATGAGCTCCATGACCTGAGGGATGAGGCCCTTGGGGATAGGGCGGTCGGTGCGCACAGAGGCCAAAGGCAACTCCCCCCCCACCACCTTGACGCTGGTGGGGAGCACCCGCTTGGGCTCGGTGATCTCCTCCCAAGCGTAGGCCTCGCCCCGCGGGCAGCGGTTCCCGGTGACCGTGAGCGTCCCTTGGTCATCCAGCTCCACCTCTAGCTCACAGCCCACCGGACAGGAAACACATACGAACTTCCGCTTCACCCCGGGCTCACCTCCACCCGCACCTGGGGAAGGCGGACGAGTTCCTCCAATTCCTCCCCTGCCAGTTTGAATTCGATCATCTCCGCGGGGCGCGCCCCCAGGTGGTTCCTCGTGACCACATCCCCCAGGGACACCCGCGCCCGGGGCAGGGGGCGGGGGACGCGGATGTACACGGTGGTCGGCTCCCCCGGGACCAAGTAACTCGGTACCAGGTGCAGCACGTTCTCTCCCCGCACCAGGGGGACCACCCGGCCTGTCGGGAGCTCGCCTTGGGCATAGCGGGCCGCGGCGGCCCCGGCCCGGGCCCCCAATGCGGCCACCGAGTCCACCAGGTCGAACACGGCCAGGTTGTTTCCGGCGGCGAACAGCCACGGGGCTTCCGTCTGAAGCAGGGAGTTCACCCGCGGGCCCTGATTGACCGGATCCAGGGGCATGAACAGCTCCAGGAGCCGGTTCTCCGGGATCAACCCTACCGACAGCACCAGGGTGTCGCACTTGAGGAACTCCGCGGTCCCAGGGAGGGGGCGACCCCCCTCGTCCACCTCCACCACCGTCACCCCGGACAGGCGTCCCCGGCCGTGCAGCTCCACCACGGTGCGCCGCAGGAGCAGCGGGATCCCGAAGTCCTCCAGGCACTGGACCACGTTCCTCATGAGCCCCCCGGGGAAGGGCTTTATCTCCAGCACCCCCGCCACCTCCACCCCCTCGAGGTGGAGGCGCCTGGCCATGATCAGGCCGATATCCCCGCTTCCCAGGATCACCGCCCGCCTGCCCGGAAGGAGCCCGTGGATGTTCATCAGCTTCTGGGCCAGCCCAGCGGTGAAGATGCCGGCCGGGCGAGTACCTGGTAGCCGGAGCGCCCCCAGCGGCCGCTCCCGGGCCCCGGTGGCCCATACCACCGCCCGGGGGCGGAACACAACGACCCCTTTTGGGGAAACCGCCTTCACTCGGGGACCATGGGGATCCAGCTCCAACACCGTGGCCTCGGTGTGGACCTCCGCCCCCGACTCTGAGAGCTCCCCCCGCAGCCGATGGGCGAACTCCGGCCCGGTGAGCTCCTCACGATAGCGGTGCAGGCCGAATCCCGGATGTATGCATTGCTCCAGTACCCCGCCCAAGTAGCGGTCCCGCTCCAGGAGGAGGGTGCGCACGCCCTGGCGGGCGGCGGCCGTGGCAGCGGCCAGCCCCGCCGCCCCGCC
>DQVA01000159.1 GCA_015661965.1 Candidatus Bipolaricaulota bacterium | reverse complement strand
CGCCCCAGGCCGCCCCCACCACCGCCGCCATGGCCGCCAGCTCGTCCTCCATCTGGATGAACATGCCCCCCACCTGGGGCAGGCGCCTGGCCATCCGCTCGGCGATCTCCGATTGGGGGGTGATGGGGTAGGCGGCGAAGAAGCGGCAGCCGGCGGCGATCGCCCCCTCGGCCACGGCCTCGTCCCCGTTCATGAAGTGAACCCCAGAGAGCGTGACGGGCTTAACCGACATCCTTCACCTCCACCACGAAGGCACTAAGGCCTGAGGGGACCACAGTGGACACGGAGGACATTAAGCCCCCTCTCACTGGCCTCTGGGTCCCAACTTTCAAGATTCTCATGTCGGCTCCCTTTGCGGCTTGGTGTCTTTGTGGTTTGATTTCGCGTCGGTTTCCCTCGCCGTCCAGATGGCGAAGTCGGGACACACCTGCTCGCAGAAACCGCACAGCACGCACGCCTCCGGGTCGGCCACCTGGGGGGGATGGTAGCCCTTGGCGTTGTAGTGCTCGGCCCTCTCCAGCGCCTTCCGGGGACAGAATTCGATGCAGAACCCACACCCCTTGCACACGTCCTCCAGGACGTAAATGGCCCCCTGGGGCACCTGCCAGCGCTTGGCCCGCTCTTTCCCTTCCGTGGCGGGTGCCGGGTGACGCGTAACGCGCTCCTTCGTACCCCTTTTCGCGGTCATAGCAGGTCGATCATCCTGGCCAGGACGCGCTTGCCCCGATAATCCGGGAGCAGTATGGGGGAACGACGCTCCTCGGGGACCCCGGCAGCCCGCAGCTCCTCCACGAACCCCTTGAGGTGGTCCAGGGTCACCGCCTTGGGGGCCCCCTTCCCCTTCACGTAGTCGGCGGCGGCGATCCCGGCCCGCCGGCCGAACACCAGACAGTCCAGGGTGGAGTTCCCCATAAGCCGGTTCTTGCCGTGCACGCCCCCAGTCACCTCGCCGGCCACGAATAGCCCCTCCACGTTGGTCCTCCCCCAGGGGTCGGTCTCCACACCCCCGTTCTGATAGTGAAGGGTGGGAAACACCAGGATCGGATCCCGGCGCATGTCGATCCCGAACCTCTGGTACATGCGGAACATGGCCGGCAGCCTCCGTTCGATGGTCCCCTCCCCGTGGAGCTCCTCGATCATGGGCGAATCCAGCCACACCCCCCGCAGCCCGGTGGGGGTGACGAGGCACTTCTCCCGGTCGTAGCACTCCCGGATGATGGCCGCCGCCTCCACGTCCCGGGGTTCGAGGGGATACACGAACGCCTCGCCCTCCCGGTTCACCACCTGGGCCCCCAGGCCCCGGACCTTCTCGGTGATGAGGAGCCCCACGATCTGTTGGGGATAGGCGGCGCCGGTGGGGTGGTACTGCACGGTGTCCAGGTCCCGGAGCACCGCCCCGGCCCGGTAGGCGAGGACCAACCCGTCGGCAGTGGCCCCGTAGTGGTTGGTGGTGGGGAAGCCCCGGATGTGGAGCCGGCCGAAGCCGCCGGTGGCCAGCACCACCGCCTTGGCCCGCACCACCTTGTACTCGTCGGTCTCCATGTTCCAAAGCACCGCCCCGGCCACCCGTCCCTTGGGGTCGGTGAGGAGTTCCACCGCCGGGTAGAACTCCAGCAGCCCAAAGCCGCGGTTTCGGAACTCGTCCCGGATAACCCGCAGCTCCTCCATGCCGGTGTAGTCCCGGGCGGCGTGCATCCTAGGCCGGGAGGTGCCCCCACCCCAGTCCTCCACGAACTCGCCGTTCTCGTCCCGGTCGAACAGGCACCCGAGTTCGGTGAGCCACTTGACGATGAACGGAGCGTCCTCCACCAGGGCCTTGAGCACGTCGGGCTTGTTGGTGAAGTGGCCCCCGCCCAAGGCGTCCAGGAAGTGGATCACCGGGGAGTCGTAGGGCTTGTCCGCCGCCTGGGTGCCGCCCTGGGCCATGATGGAGTTGGAGTCCCCGTGGCGGAGCTTGGTGGCCAGGAGGATCCGGTCCGGGGGGACGCCCTGCGTGTGGGCCCAGATGGCGGCCATGGTGCCGGCCAACCCCCCGCCCAGGATTAGGATGTCTACGTCGATATCCACCTTGAGCTCCAGCTCCCCGGGCTCCACCAGGGGATAGGCCTCGAGGAGGTCTGCCACCTCGTTGGGGGCCAGTTCCCCCTTGTTGGGGCCGGCCACCAGGGGGCGCTTCCCGCCGGGGGCATAGTCGGGGTGATACTTCTTAAGGAGTTCCTCCCGCTCCTCCAGGGACATCCCCGGGGGAGGGCCCTCCTCCAGGCGCTGGGCCCGGGTCGCCTGGACCGCCTCGATCGATTCGAGCATGTACTCCGGGTAGCCGCGTACCAGCTTCAGCTTCTCCGCCATCTCCTCCCCCTTACCCGTTACGCGTAACGCGTGACGCGTCACGGGATTTGAGGCCGCCCTTCTCTCGTTGCTCCTTTTTGTAGAGCTCCTCGATCTCCTCGCGGCCAAGGCTCAAGATCCGCTCGAACTCCTCGGCGTACACGCCGGACTCTATCTCCCTGACCCGCTCCTCCACGTGCTTGGGGACGGGGAGGCTCCGGCCGTAGAGGCGCCGGGCGAGCTGGGCCACGTGGTAGTGGGTGATCTCCGCCGGGCAGCGCATGGCACACAGGCCGCACTGGATGCAGTCGAAGGAGAGCTCGGTGATGGCCTCCAGGTCCCCCCGCAGGGCGGCCTGGATGTAGTCCATCACCTCTAGGTCTTGGGGACAGGCCTTGGTGCAGGTGTTGCAGGCCACGCAACGGGCCAGCTCGGGGAAGTACTTGAGGAGGGGCGTGCCGTCCGCGGGCTCCTCCTCGATAGCGTAAGCCGGCTTCTCCGCCGGGGTGAAGGGGATCTGCACCAGGTACATGCCGTCCTCCACCCGGGTCTGGCAGGCCAGGGCGGTCTTGAGCCGCCAGTCCCCGGCGGTGCGGTACACGGTGGCACAGGCGCCGCAGAAGCCGGCCCGACAACCGGCCCCCCGGACGAACCGGTAGCCGGCGTACTCCATGGCCTGCATGATGGTGATGTCGGCCGGGACCCGATAGGCTTTGCCCATGATGTACACGGTGACCCAGTGTTTTACCGCGGAATCGTCGATCCCGGTGGTGACCGCCCGGTTGGCCTCCCTGATCCTGTCCATGATCTCCGGCATCTCCCCCCTCCTAGACGAGCTCCCGCTCGGAAAGAAGCGGCCGCGGATCGAATTTCAAGCCCGCAAAGCCCAGTTTATCTTCGGGCACCCCCAAGGCCAGGGCCAGGAGCTGGGTGAAGTACACAACTGTGATGGGCGATGGGTGATGGGCGACAGATTGGTGTGTCTCCAGGTTGAATTGGCACAGGGGGCAGCTGGTGGCGATGAGCTCCGCCCCCGCCCGGCGGGCGGCGGACACGATCTCCCGGACCCGCTCCCGGACGATCTCGGGGTCGGACACGGTCTGATAGGCCCCACAACACTCGGCTTTCTGGGGGAAATCCAGCGGCTCAGCGCCTAAGGCGGAGAACAGCGCCTCCAGTACCTCCGGGGAATCGGGGGCGTCTATCCCCACTTCCCGGGGCCGGAGCAGCATGCAGCCATAATAGGGAGCCACCCGCACCCCGGCCAGGGGCTTTTTCACCTTGGCCTCGATCTCCTCGAACCCCACCTCGTCCCGCAACAGCTGCAGGAGGTGCAGCACCTCCACCCCGCCCCGGTAATCCGCCTCCTCGTCCATGAACGCGTTTATCCGCTCCAGCCGCTCGGGATCGGCCCCCACAAATCGGGAGGAGCGGGCCAGGGTGTTGTAGCACATGGCGCACAGGGTCACGAGCCTGGTCTCCCCCAGCTCCTGTACCCGGACCAGGTTCCGCACCGGCCCCAGGTGCCGCATCAGGTCGTCGGTGGCCAGGGAGTAAACGGTGCCGCAGCAGTTCCAGCGGGGAAGCTCCGCGAGCTCGTACCCCAAGGCCGCCATGGCCGCCCGGGCCGACTCCTCGAACGCCTCGGCTTGGTCCTTCAGGGCACACCCCGGAAAATACGGGATCCGTGATGGGTGATGGGTGATCGGTGACGGGTTTTTAGCATCCGGCATCGGTATCCCCTCCCCCGCCTTTCAGGCTCCTTATCAACCCCAGCAACCTTTTAGGCCTCTCCACCCGGGCAGAGATCATCTCCCTCTCCAAAGAGAACAAATCCCTTGCCAAAAAGATCTGGGTCTCAAGCTCCGAAAGCGAACCCAAGGCGATGTAGAGGAACTGGACGAATTCCTTACGGGAGTCCCTGGCCGCGCCCTCGGCTATATTACTGGGGATGGAGATGGCCGCCCGTTTGAGTCGAGCGGTAAGGCCATAGGTCTCCTCCCGCGGCAGGGACGCGCTCCATGTATACACTTCCTTCACAAGCTGCATGGCCTCTTTCCAAACGTCCAGATCCTTATGTGTCCTCACCTCACCCATCACACATCACCGATCACGCATCACGGGGTGAGTTTCCGGGTGGCGCCCACCAGGGCGATCTGGGGGACCCCGGGCGGGATCTCCGCCCAGCGGAGCCCGGTCTCCCCCTGGCGCAGGGAGAGGAGCCGCAGGGCCTCCATCACCTTGGCGATGTCCACCCCCTTGGGGCAGCGCACCGCACAGGCCAGGCACGAGGCGCACACCCAGGGCGCCCGGGAGGTGAGTACCGACTCGTCCGCAAGCTGCACCAGCCTGAGCACCTGGTTGGGGAGGAAGTCCATGTGGTCGGCGAACAGACACCCGGCGGCGCACTTGCCGCACTGGTAGCAGGCATACAGGTTCTCCCCGGATAGCTCCTCCACCTTGGCCACGAACTCTGGTTCCCCTGCGGTAATCCGTAACGCCTGCCCCGTGAGGCGTGGCGTGCTGTCGCCTATTCGTTCAGCCATCGGATTACCTCCTCCAAGGCCACAGGCAAGGCGCGCTCCACGGCCGGTGAAAGACCCTCTCCAAACCGGAGCCCCTCCGGGACCCCGATCGCCAAGATCTCCACCTTGGGTACCTCCTCCCCCCCGGCATGGGCGACCATCTCCAACGCGGCGCGGAACCCGATGCCATGGAGGTAACCGGCGGTGGCAGGAAGCCCCTCCAACCGGAACCGCTCCACCTCCCCCGCTGGGAGCCACGGCGCCGCGTCCACCACCAACACCCGCTCATATCCCAAAAGAGCCTCGGCCAGTCGGAGCCCGTCGTGCACCCCCTCGATGAGTTCTACCCGTGATGGGTGGCGGGTGATGTGCGATGTGTTCTCAGGATCATCCCCATCACCCAGCACCGCCAACCCGTCACGCTCCAGTAGGCGGAGCACGGCAGGGCCCACCCCGTCGTCGCCCCGATAGGGGTTCCCCAGGGCCACCACCGCCTTAGCGCACGACACGCCGCAGGAGCTTCCCGTCCGTCCCATAGATCTCCACCACAAGCGGCGTTTCCCCGGGCAGGAAGTGGGTAGCACAGGCCAGGCACGGGTCGTAAGCCCGGAACGCCATCTCCACCCGGTTCAGCAACCGCTCGTCCAGCTCCCCTTCCCGCACCACCCTCTCCGCCATCTGTTTGACCGAAAGGCCGATCCCGGCAGCGTTGTGGGTGGTGGCCACGATCAGGTTCACCCACTCCACCAGTCCCTCCCCGTCCAGCCGGTAGTGGTGGAACAGGGTCCCCCGGGCGGCCTCGGTCACCCCGATCCCCTCCCCGGGTGTCCCCAGTTTCCCCCGCACCTCCGTCCCGGTGAGGGCGTCCTCCTCGGAGAGGCGGACGGCGTCCTCGGCCGCCTGCACCATCTCGATGAGCCGCGCCCAGTGGTAGGCGAAGGTGGCATGCACCGGCCGCTCCCCGAAATGATCGAAGAACCGCTCCAGCTCCTCCTGGGCCAGGGGGGTGGCCATTCGCACGGCCACGTTGACCCTCGCTAGCGGCCCCACCCGGTAGATGCCCGAGTCCGCCCCGGCGGAAAAACCCTGCCAACCAAGCTCCTTTAGGTAGGGGAACTTCACGTAGGTCCAGGGCTCGGTGTGCTCCTCGATCAGGGACAAGGCCTCCCCCGCCGGGCCGTGGTATATCTCCTCTCCCTTGGCGGAGACGATCCGCAGCGCCCCGTGGTAGAAGTTGGGGGCGCTCCCCTCATCCACCAGGCCCATGTAGTGGGTGGGGAGGCGGCACTCCTCGGAGAGGAGGAGCGATTGGAACCCGGGGTCCGGGAGTACCTGCTCGTGGAAGAAGGCCACCATCTTCTCCGCCAGCCCCACCATGGCCTGGGCGTGGCCCCGCACCTCCTCCCGGGCCTCCTCGGACAAGGGCTTGGCCACCCCGCCGGGCAGGGCGAACACGGGATGGATGGCCTTCCCTCCGATGAGGTCCAGGATCTTCTGGGCCCGGGCCCGGACCCTGACCACTTCCTTCCCCAGCCCCGGATGGGCTTGGAGCACCCCCAGCACGTTGCGTTGCGCCTTGGG
>DQVA01000156.1 GCA_015661965.1 Candidatus Bipolaricaulota bacterium | reverse complement strand
GTCGGTGATGAAGAGGCCGTAGGCCCAGCGGTGGTCGCCCGCGCCCATGATCCAGACGCCCTTCACCGCCCGCGTGATCGGGAGAAAGAGCGCAAAAAGCAGGGCGAGGTCGATGGCCAAAGCGAGGGATCGGGGCCAGATCCCGGCGTAGCGGTGCCCGGTGCCCAGGGCCCTTTCGGTCAAGTCCTGCCGCATCTTACCCCCAATTTTCCCGTCATCTCTTTCCCCAGCTTGACTGCCCAGGCGCGGATAGCGTCCCAATCGCGGAAATCGCCCGCCGGGGCCTTGATGCACCTCAGGAGGAGCCGCAGCACCAAGGGCAGTGAGCTTGGGTCCAGGGCCCCGGCGAACAGGCCCAGCTCCACCGGCTGCACCAGTTCGCACACCGGGTCCAGGCAGGCCGCCACCTCGCTCCGGTTCCCCTCCGTGTCATCCCTCAGCGTCAGGCAAACGGCGAAGTAGGCCACCGGCATCCGCTTCAGAGCCTCGCCGTTTTTCCGCACGAAGTCCACCGCCTCGGGGAGCCACCTGCCTCCCCGGATGGGGCTGCCGATCACCGCGGCCCGGTAGGGCCGAAGATCGCGCACCTCCCCCACCGGGCGCACGTCCACCCCCCAGCCGGCCGCGGCGAGCCCCCGGCCGATGGCCTCCGCCACGCCTTTGGTGGAGCCACAGCGGGTGGCGTAGGCCACCAGGAGCCGGGTCACCGCATCCTCCGCATCATCAGGCCAAGCAATGCAACGAGGAAAAACCACCGCGGAGGGCGGGACCCCACCTTCCCCGGATCGCCGCCCCTCTCCTCGCCCCGTTGCAGGGCCTCCCGCCACAGTGCCTCCGCCAACGCCGCTTTATCCGTCACCCCGAAGCCCCATTCCTCCAACGCCACGGTTCCCTCCTTTGAGGAGCTGGCCAACTGCGCGCACCAGCTTCTCCGGGGCGATCCCCTTGAAGTGCACCCGATCCGCCCCGGCCTCCTTGGCCAGCCGCCACTGCCTGCGGTCGTCCGCCAAAACCAAGAGCTTCGCCCCCGGCCACCGCTCCCGGACCCGCGTCACCGCCTCGGAGATGTCCTCCCCCAACGATTTCCCCACCAGCACCACCACCGCGGCCTCGGATGGGCGGTCCCCTCCCCGGATCTCCTCCCAGCAGCTCTCCACCGCTGCCCGAAGCCCCGGCGTCGCCTCGAGGAGGGCCTTGAGGGCGCCCCCCAACCGGCTTGCCCCGGCGACGATGATCACTCTCTCGGGATGCTCCACGCGCAACCTCCTTGGGTCCGTTTGCTTGGGTCCAGGCTACCGGAGGGGAATCGCCTCTACATCGGAGGAAAGCCGAATTCGGCCTGGGACAAAAGTGGGGGCACTGGGGGGCTCAACCGGTACAAATGCCGTAGAGGGGGATGGTTCCGACAGGGCCGGGCCGGATCCCGACGGTCCCCTGCTCCGTCGGCCCCGGCGAACGGACGAGCTCGATCTGGGGAGGCAACGCCACCGGCGATGCGGAGGGAAGGGTGAGCCGGCTCGGGGCGGAGTTGCCTAGAGCCCTACCCCTCCAGCGAGGCCAGGCCCTCCCTGAGGGCGTAGAGGGC
>DQVA01000097.1 GCA_015661965.1 Candidatus Bipolaricaulota bacterium | reverse complement strand
TGGCGCGATCCCCTGGAGGGCCTGGCCCTGGCAGCGATAGTGGTCATCCTCTTCTGGCCGTGGTCGGCCTTGGATCTGGGGTTCCAGCTCTCGTTCGCCGCCACCTTCGCTATCCTGCTCCTGTGGCCGGGGTGGAGCGGTTGCAGCCTCCGAGCCGGCCTCCCCCGCCCGGTCCGTTGGGCCGCCGATCTCCTTGCCACCAGCGCTTTCGCCCAGGCGGGAACCCTCCCCTTGATCGGGAGCGCGTTCGGCTACCTCGCCCCCTGGGGGCTACTGGGGAACCTGATCCTCATCCCCTGGACCGGGCTCATCCTGGGGGCCGGACTGTTTCTGCTCCTCGCCTCGCCGCTTCCCTGGGCACCCGCGATCGGGGGCTTTCTGCATCGGCTGGTGATTTCCCCTTACCTCACCGTGGTGGAGTGGTTGGCCGGCCTTCCCGGGGCGAGCCTGCCGGTGGGGGAGAACTTCGGGCTGTGGTGCCTGCTCTGTATCACGGGGGTTCTCGCCTTGCGCGAGCTCCGGCTAGAGCCCGGCAATGGTCCGGGCGCGCTCTAGGGCGGAGTCGAACATCTCCGGGGTGAGGCGGCCGGTCTGGGTGTTCTGGCGGGAGGGGTGGTAGGAGGCTATCAGGGCGGGGGCCTCCTTCCCGAACGTGTACACCGCCCCATGGGAGAAACGGGGCCGCGGCCTGGGCAGGGACATCCCCATCCGCTCCAGCGCCGCCAGGTACCCGGAAAAGGCGATCCTCCCCAAGGCCAGCACTGCCTTGAGCTTTGCCAGGAGGCGTAGCTCCTCCATCAGGAAAGGGAGGCAGTTTTCGAGCTCCTCCCTGGTGGGGCGGTTCGCCGGTGGGGCGCAGCGTACCACCGCCGACAGGTAAACCCCCCGGAGGGAGAGCCCGTCGTCGCGACGTTCGGAGTGGGGTAGGCTGGCAAGCCCGGCCCGATGCAGGGCAGCCATAAGGAAATCACCTGCCCCTTGGGGGCCGTCCCCGGTGAACATGCGCCCGGTGCGGTTGGCCCCATGGGCCGCCGGGGCCAGGCCCAGCACCATGAGCCGCGCCTCCGGATCCCCAAATCCCGGGACCGGTCGGCCCCAATACTCTTCGGCGCGGAAGGCGGCCCGCTTGACCCGGGCCGCCTCCTCCCGCCAGGCCACCAGCCTGGGACAACGCCGGCAGGCCGTCACCTGGGCCGCCAGTCCCTCCAGGGCCCGCTCCCCGGTTACCCGCCTACGTCCCACACCCGACAGGTGCCGTCCTTGGAGGTGGTGACTATCCACTCCCCGCCAGGGAAGTAGGCCACCCCCCAGATCTGGGCCGTGTGCCCCTCGTGCTCGGAAAGGAGTTTCCCATCGGCCACCCGCCAGATCTGGAGCCTTCGGGTGAAGCCCCCGGTTGCTATGTACTCCCCATCGGGGGAGAAACAGATGGCGTAGATGGACCGGTGCTCCCCGGGGCCGCACACCCGCAGTTCCTCCCAACTGCCCACCCGGTAGAGCTTGATCTCCCCTTCGTAATTGCCCCAGGCGAGGTATTGCCCATCCGGCGAGAAGGACAGGGAATAAATCCCGTCCGCCCCCGCTTTGATGCGCACCAGTTGCCGGAGGGTCTCCGGATCCCAAACCCGCACCGTGCCGTCACAAGAGCTGGAGGCCAGCAGCACACCGTCCGGGCTGAAAGCAAGGCAGCGGATCCAGCTCTCATGTCCCTCCAGGATCCCTACCTCCATCCCGGTGTCCATGTCCCACAGTTTGATGGTGGCGTCATGTGACCCGGAGGCGAGCAGGGCCCCGTCCGGGGAGAAGGTGAGGGCCCAGATGCCGAAGCTGTGGCCGTACAGGCGATACAGGACTCCCCCGGTTTCCAGGTCCCACACGGTGACCACCGCGTCTTGATCCCCGGCGGCCAGGAGCCGGCCGTCCGGGGAGGCGGCCAAGGACCATACCGGGCCGGTGGGCCCGGTCAAGACACTCACCGGCTCTTCCAGGTTCGAGAGCGACCACACCTGAACGGTGCGGCCGGCGGCCACGGCCCAGGAATC
>DQVA01000235.1 GCA_015661965.1 Candidatus Bipolaricaulota bacterium | reverse complement strand
TCCGGGGAAGCAGCCTGGGCCGATACGCCTGTGGCCAGGACCTGGAGGGCGCCGGCGGGCACAGCTCCGGCCGCCTCCGCCACCACCGGGAAGAACCCCACGCCCTCCAGGATCTTCACCTGGACCTCAGGGGTGGTGAGGTATTCGATGAGCTGTGCTGCCGCGTCGGGGTCAGGAGAGGTCTCCGGGATGGCCAGCCCGGCGAGCACCGAGATGAAGCCGCGGCCGGCCGGTCCGGCCGGGGAGGGGATGGCGATGAAATCGTTCGGCCGCTGGACGATGGCCTCTTTCACCCGGGCGGTGTGGTCCCAGGCGATCCACACCTCCTCGGCGAGCAAGGGGGTGTCCATGGCGTCCCAAGTGGGGGCGGCGGGGCTGACATACTGCCACAGCTCCTGCATGTAATTCCACATGTCCACCGCGGCGGCGGAGTCGAAGGCCAGCACCTGGTAGCCGGTGAAGGAGGGATAGAGGTAGCCGTGGATAAACCGGTGCAAGAGGCTCCTGGGCCCGGCGGGGATGCCCAGTTTCTGTTCCCCGGTGGCCTCGTAGATGTTCCTCGCCCAGGCCAGCAGGTCCTCATAGGTCAGGGCCCAGATGTCGACCCCGGCAGGCAAATAGGCCAGGGCTTTGACATTTACCACCATGAGGTAGGTGGCCTGCATGAGCGGGATGTAGACTTGCTTGCCCGCCATGTAGCCCTTGGACATCAGGGCGGAGCCGATGGTGCCACCCGGGGTGACGCCGCTTACATCCGCCAACGCGTAGGAGAAGGGCGCGAGATCCCCGTGCAGGCCGCAGAGCAGCGCGATCTCGCCCGCGCCGGCCTCGTATTCCGCCTCGATGCGGGCGGCGAACTCCGCGTATTCCACGTTGAGGAGCTCCACTGAAATCCCGGTTTCCTCTGCGAAGGGGGCCAAGATCTCGTTGCGCACGAACTCCCCTTCGGCGATGGGGGTGAACTGAGTAGACATCCAGGTGATATCCTGAGCAGAGGCCACCAGTCCAACCGCCAGAACACCTAGCAGGATAAGTCGCTTCACTTGTACCTCCTTTTCATTTCAGACAAGGCCCGACAACCCAACCCTCGATCTCCCTCCACCGATCACCTCCTCGCTGAGATTGGTCCAGACCATTCTAGGCCCGGAGCCGGCCCGCGTCAAGAAGCGCGGTTGTGAACACCTGTTTGCGCAAACTCACGCCGGGGAGGGGAGGGATGGCCGGTCCCCACGTGCGCAACCGGTTGACTCCGACGGGGAGATGTGCTATAAAAGGTCGCAAGGTAAGCAAACGGCGTTCATCGGTTCAAAGTAGGAAGGGAGGTGATCGCCGGGAATACGCAGGATAGGCCCCCCACGGGGAGACGTGGTTTCTAACCCAACCTTGACAACTTAGGGCGGGTTTTCGAGCGGTCGATCCCTTAAATACGGCATTTCCGGCCTCCCTTGAGGAATTTTGCCCCCTAAAAATGCAGCGCCATGTTCGTCCGAAAGAAGCGCCGCCGCAACAAGGACGGGAGCGTGGTCACGTATCTCCAGCTGGTGGAGAACCGCCGGGTGGAGGGAAAAACCCGCCAGCGGGTGCTCTGTACCT
>DQVA01000075.1 GCA_015661965.1 Candidatus Bipolaricaulota bacterium | reverse complement strand
TTGAGTTCTACGAGGCAAAGCACATCCTTCTTTTGGGCCGAGTGACCTCAGGTAGGGGCGGGGAGCTGATTCTGGAATGGTCGGAAAGGGTACTTGAGACAGAATTCCCCGAGCTTTACCTCCGCGTCCAGCTCCACCTTCCGGCCGAGAAGGCTCGGCGGGTGGGACAGGCCATTGCGGCGGCCAGCCTTCCCGCTTTGGAATAGGCCGGTAAATGGGAGCGGGGGCCCGTTCGGGCCCCCGCTCCCAGGAGGCGAGTCAAGCGGGAAGGAGGGAGGTGAGTCACTCCACGACCAGGCTCCCCGAGAACCGGTCGTAGTCGGCCAGCAGAAACTCCTGGCTCATGGCAAGCGCCCCTACCGGACAGGCGTCCACACACTGGGAACAGAACGTACAGCGCGCCACATGAATGCGGATCTTCTTCTCCTCCGGCTTGAACTTGATCACCCTCGCCGGACATACCCGGATGCAGAGCTGACAGCCGATGCACTTCTCCCGATCATAGGTAAGCCTCCCCCGGAATCGCTCCGGCACCGGGACGGGGGGATGGATCTTGGCCCGCCCCTCCTCCACCTTCTTGAGCAGGCCGGTCACGCTCTTGGGCATGTACTTCACCGGAAACCGATTGGTCACCGGCCGGGTGAGAAGCTGCGAGAGAAGCGTCTTTAGGATCATCCCACCACCGCCTTGTCCAGGACCAGGAGCAGAAGCCCCGCCAGCGCCACCGCGGTCAGGGGGATCCAGAAGCCCCGCGCGATCTGGTCCACCTTCAGGCGGGCGAACGCCACCCTGACCGTGGTCACCGCGGCGAAGATCACTGCAAATACCTTTAGGAAGAAGAATGCCACATCCAGGATCTGCCCTCCAATGCCCCCGATACCAAGTGGCCCGGCAATCCCATAAGGGATGAACAGCGCCACCACCAGCGCCGCCATGGCCACCGTCTTGATGGCGTCGGCGAGATAGAACAGGGCCAGGTTGACCCCGGAATACTCCACCACCAGCCCCCCGGCGATCTCCGTCTCCGCCTCCGGGATGTCGAACGGGATCTTCGATAGCTCCGCCGGGGTCACCACCAACAATGCCACCAACAGCAGTGCCAGCCCCAATACCCCCAACGGGCCCACCTGGGCCCACAGGGGGTTCCCCGCCAACGTGGCCAGGGAGAAAGCGGGTCCGGCCCCCAGCTCCGCCACCCGCCAGGCCAGGGCCACCACCACCACCGCCAACGGGAACTCATAGGACATGAGCATCACCAGCTCCCGCTGGGCGCCCACCACACCATAAGGGGAGCCGGAGGCGAACCCGCCCAGGGCCATGGCGATGGCCGGCAGGGCCAGGAGGTAAAGCACCACGATAACATCGCCGTAGCCGGACAGGACCGGCGCAAACGGCCCCACCGGCAGGTACAAGAGCACCGTGCCCGCCGCCACCAGCGCCAAAAACGGCATCAGGTTGAACACCCACCTGACCGCGGTCCTGGGGACCACCGTCTCCTTCACCAAAAGTTTTCCCAGGTCCAGGAACGGCTGCCGGATGGGGGGGCCGATCCGGCCCTGCATCCGAGCCGCCAGCTTCCTGTCAAAGCCCTTGTACACCAGGGCCAGCAGTGTCCCCCCGCCCAGTACCAGCGCCGCCTGCCACAGAGCGCTTACCGCCGTCATGCTTCGCCCCCGTGATCCGCGGACCGTGGACTGAGAGCCGTAACCCGTGGCCCGGAAGCAGTGACGCGAGACTGGATCCTCTTTGTCTTTTCCCGGGAGAGCGCCAGGAGCTTTTCCTTCCATACCAGCTCGTCCCTGCCCGCCCGCACCAAGTGCACCCGGTCCATGCAGCACATGCAGGGGTCGATGGAGGCGGCGATGATGGGGATGTCGGCGATCTCCTGGTCCCGGAACATGGGCACCCAGGACATGAGGTTGGAGTAAGTGGGCGCCTTCACCTTCCACACCACGGGCTCCTCTTTCCCTGCCTCAAGCCGGATGTAGTGGATGACCTCTCCCCGGGGGGCTTCGTGCCGGCCGATCCCCTCACCCTCAGCCTTTTTGAGCTGGGCCAGGAGAGCAGGCACTTTCGGGATGGAGGTGATCTCCCCCGCGGGCATGTCCTCCAGACACCGCTCGATGATGTCCATGGACTGAGCCACCTCCAAAAGGCGCACGATGACCCGATCGTACACATCCCCCCTGGTTTCGGTGCCGTAGTCCTCCGGGGTGATGGCCTTGATCCCCAGATCCCCGTACACGAGATAAGGCCAGTCCTGGCGCACGTCCTTCCTCAGGCCAGAGGCCCGGGCGGTGGGGCCCACAGCGGATAAGGCCTCCGCCTCCTCCGGGGTAAGCACCCCCACATCCCTGGTACGGGCCTCCACGGACGCGTCGCGCAGAAACCGCTCCGCCAGCTCTTCAAACAGGCCCCGGTAGTAGCGGAGCATGTCCTGTACCTGGGGGTACTGCTCCGGAGTGATGTCCCTCCTGACCCCACCGAAGATGGGGATGGCATAGTCCACCCGGTTGCCGGTGATCTCCTCCAGGATGTCCATCACCTTCTCCCGCACCTTCCAGGTGAGGTGGAGCAGGGTATCGAACCCCAGCTCATGGGCCGCCACCCCGGCCCACAGGAGGTGGGAGTGGATCCGCTCCAACTCGGAGACGATCACCCGGATGTATTGAGCCCGGGGGGGGACCTCGATGCCGGCCGCGTTTTCCACCGCTTGAGTGAGCGCTATGGGATGCGAGATGGAACAGATGCCGCAGATGCGCTCCGAGAGATACAGCACCTGGATCAAGTTCCGCTTCGTCCCCATGAACTCGATCCCCCGGTGGGCGAACCCGGGCTTGATGTCCACCCCGACGATCCGCTCCCCTTCGACTTGGAAAGTGAACCTGATCGGCTCCTTTAAGGCCGGGTGGACCGGCCCGATGGGGACCTGAAACGTCTTCTCTAGCTCACGCATCCCGCTCCTCCCACTTGACGGTGCGGCGCACTAGCTTCTCCAACTCCGGCTCGTCCTTGCGCCAGGGGTGGACCTCCATGTCCTCGGGCAGGAACAGGTGCCGAGAATCCGGGATCCCCTGGAAGGCGACCCCCAGGAACTCGATCTTCTCCCTTTCTGTGGTCTCGGCCCCGGGGATGATCCCGCACAGGGAAGGCACGGTGAGGTCCGACTTGGGAATGGTGAACCGCAGGGTCACCAGCACCTCTCCGCCCTCGGTGCCGTAACCTACGGTGAAATGGTAAAGGAGCTCGATTTCCTCCCCGAGATCGGCCCCGGAGATGATGGAGATGTGCAAGGGCCCCAGGTCCTTAAGGGTCTGGGCCGCCTGGAGCAGGACGTCCCGGTCGATCTTCCCCCAGATCTCCTCCATCGTTTGAGGGGACTTGACACCCACAGTGCGGGTGCGGATCTCCGGGTCCCGCAGGTGGTCCCCCAGCGCCTCCTTAAGGGCGGCCAACACGTGTTGTGCCTTCATACCGGCTCCCCCGCCGCGAGCTTCTCCAGCTTGGCCACCGCCTTCACCACCCCGTCGATGATCGCCTCGGGGCGGGGCGGGCAGCCCGGCACGTACACGTCCACCGGCACGATCTCGTCCACCGGGCCGAGCACGTTGTAGGACTCGTAGAACACCCCCGAGGTGGCCCCGCAGCCGCCCACCACCACCACCGCCTTGGGATCAGGGGTTTGCTCGTAGATGCGCCTCAGGCGCTCGGCCATGGGACGGGTGACGGTGCCGGTGACCAACAGGACATCGGCGTGCCGAGGGGTGCCCACCAAGCGGATCCCAAATCGTTCCACGTCGTAGCGCGGGGTGAGAGCTGCCACGATCTCGATATCGCAGCCGTTGCAGGAACCGGTGGACACATGGAACACCCATAGCGCCCTCTTGAACGATGTCAGTTTCATCCCCAGCCTCCTATGTCAGCATCACCACCAGCAGCGCCACCGCCACCACTACCACCGTCCAGGTCACGTAATCACCGAGGAACCCTGAATGAAAAACCCTCAACGCTTCCAGTGTCGGGCGCAGGCCTTGCAGGAAGCCCCAGTACAGGTGCTGGCCGCCGACGTGGGCCCGTTCCGGGGCCGCTTCCCCGGACAGGAACGGGGCATCCTGGTCCGTCCCCGCTTTGTAGGTGCGCCGGCCCAGCCGCCAAAACAGCCAACCGAAGAACGCCACCCCGGCCGCCAGGGCCAGCCAGACCAACGGACTCCAATACCCTTGCCCGGTAACCAGCCTCATCTCATCCCCCTAGCACCGCTGCCAAGTACAGGTCCCTGCCCTCCCACAACGCCCGCGCCGCCGGGGTCACCAGGTGCTCCACGAAGAACCCCGGGGCCAGCCCCATGGCCAGGATCACCGCGGCCAGGAGCCCCATGGCCACCAGCATCCCCACCGGGGGAGACTGGGCCGCCCGGAGCCTGGGGCCGAGGAACACCCCCTGGAAGGCCCGGGCGAACACAGCGAGGAGCAGGATCGAGCCCAACACCCCGATGGCGGTCAAAAGCGGCGACAGGCGAAAGCTGGACTCGTAGATAAGCAGCTTAGAGGCGAACCCATTGAAGGGCGGAACTCCGGCTAGGGCCAGGGCCCCGAGGAAGAAGAACCCGCCGGTCCACTTGAGGTCGTGCCCCAGCCCCCCCAGGGCGGTGAGATCCTTGGTCCCGGTCGCCCGTCGCACCACCCCGGCGGCCAGCATGAGCAGGCCCACGGTAGCGGCATCGTTCAGCATGTGGAAGATGCCCCCCTGCATAGCAACCAGGCCGAAGTCCGGCCGTGAGGCCAGGGCCACCAGCCCCACCCCCACCCCCAACAGCATGTAGCCGATCTGGGATACCGCCCCATAGGCGATGAGCCGGCCCAGATCCCGCTGCAGGATCGCCATCAGCACCGCCACCAACAGGGTCAAGGTGCCCAAGGAGACCACCAACCAGCCCACCGCCGGCGCGGCCAGGGCCCCGCCGAACAGGGTGAACAGCACCCGCCACAGGCCATACAGGGAGGCCTGGGTATTGGCCACCAGCACCATGGCCGCCTGGGCCGGGGCTTCCCCATAGGCGTCCGGGGCCCACATGTGGGCAGGCACCGCCCCCGCCTTCATGAGAAGCCCCCCAAGCAGGAGCCCCAGGGCGATCTTGTCCAGCTGGCTACCCCGGATCCTGGAGGAGAGGTAGGCGATGTTGAGTGCCCCATACTGCCCGTACAGGATCGCCACCGCGAGGAGCACCAACAGCCCCCCCAGCGTGTATAAGGCCATGGTCTTGAACGCGGCCTCCGCGGGACGGGACTCCCAGGTGCGATAGCCGATCAGGGCACAGGCGGCGATGCTGGTGACCTCCAGGAACACGAAGAAGTTGAACATGTCCCCGGTGTACTCCATGCCCAGCATCCCGGCCCACAGGAGGAAGAACAGGGTCATGGCCAGGGTCTTCCCCTGATCCTCTTTGAGGAACTGGAACGCGTAGATCAGGGAGGCGAGGCCCACCAAGGCGGAAATGAGCCCCATGAACGCGGACATCCCATCCACGGTCAGCACGATGCGGATCGGAAAGCCGCCTTGGGTCACCGCCTGGGTCGGGGAGGCGGCCCCCAAGGTGTACACCACCACCCCGGTGGACAACACCTGAATGGCCAGGGCGATGACCATGGCACAGGTGAACGCGCCCACCGCCGCGGCCCACATGTCCCGCAATCTCTTATGGACCTTGGCGAAGATGGGCAGGGCGAACGCCCCCAGAAGAGGCACCGCGATCGCCAGAATCGGCAGGTGGATTCCGATGTTCATCCCTTAAGCTCCCGGATCTTCCGCGCGTCCAGCGTGCCCCGGTGCCGGTAGATCACCACCGCAAACGCGAGCATCAGGGCAGTAGTGGCCATGCCGATCACGATGGAGGTGAGGGTGAGCGCCTGCGGGGTGGGGAGCACCATGGTGACCCCGGGTTGGGTGTAGGTATAGATAGGTGCCACCCCCCGCTCCACGTAACCCAGCGTCACCAAAAACAGGTTCACCCCGCACTCGATGAGGGTGATGCCGATGGCCAATTTGATCAGGTTACGGCGGGAAAGCAACGTCCACAGCCCCAGGCCGATGAGGATCATGCATACTACGAACGGCAAATTACCAATCATCCCCGCCTCCGAACAGGCCCAACATAAGCACCACCGCCCCCAGGCCGGCGATCACCTTCAGGCCCACCGCCCAGTTCATGAGCGGCAGCGTGCCGCCGGTGTTGAGCCAGCCCGGGTTGGGGCCAAAGGGCACCGGCGCCCCGAACAAACCCCCTGTCCCTGCGAGCACGTTCCGGAAGAAGGTGTAGCCAATCCCCAAAAAGCCCAAGGCCACGAACGCCACCGCCCCCAAGTCCTCCAGGAAGGAAAGCGAACCCTTGATCCGCTTCCAGCGCTGGGAGCCGAAGGTGATGACGAGTAACGCCACGACGGAGGCCGCCACTGCCCCGCCCTGAAAGCCGCCCCCCGGGGTTAGGTGCCCGTGCATGATCACGTACGCCCCGAAGATCAGGACCAGCGGGAGGATTATGCGGGCAACGGTCCTTACCACCACGCTCATTTGGCCACCTTCCTCAGAAGCAGTGCCACCCCCACCACGGCACAGAACAACACCGTGGCCTCCCCCAAGGTGTCAAAACCGCGGTAATCGAACACCACCGAGGTGACCACGTTGTTGGCCCCGGCCTCGGCCTGGGCGTTG
>DQVA01000144.1 GCA_015661965.1 Candidatus Bipolaricaulota bacterium | reverse complement strand
AGGAGAAGGGATGAAAGAGATCTTCATCGCGGCGACTGATCGAGGGGGGCTTGAGGACCAGGTATCCCCGGTGTTCGGCCGGGCCCCCAGCTTCACCGTGGTCACGGTGGAGGACGGGGAGGTCGTTGGGGCGGAGGTGGTCCAGAACCCCTATCAGGGGGCGGCCTCCGGGGCCGGGATCCAGGCGGCCCAGTTCGTGGTGGAGCGAAGACCCAAGGCCGTGTTCGCCGGCAACTTCGGCCCCAACGCCGCCGGGATCCTGGCCCAGGCCGGGGTGGAGCTGGTCCCGGCAAGTGGCATGCCCGTCCGGGAGGCGGTGGAGCGGTATCTGCGGGGGGAGCTCTCCTCCGCCCCCGGTGGTGTGGCCCCGGGCTTCGGCATGGGCCCTGGCATGGGTCGGGGTGGTGGCAGGGGCCGCGGGATGGGGCGGGGAGCCGGAATGGGTAGGGGAATGGGTTACGGCCAGATGGGCTGGCCCCCTTACCCCCCAGGGGCTCCCATTCCTCCGGGGGAACCCGCACCAGCGGAAGATCCCAACACCCTTAGGAACCGGATCTCCCGCTTGGAGGAAGAGCTCTCCGAGATAAAGAGAAAGCTCAAAGAGCTAGGAGGTGAGTGAGCATGCCTTGGGGCTATTGGGGACGCGGACGAGGTTTTTGGGGCTGGGGACGCGGGTGGGGAAATCCGTACCCCTTCTGCCGACTTTACCCCTGGCTGCCTCGTGGTTGGTGGCGCTGGGGCTACTCTCCCTATGCCTACGGCTGGTGGCGCCCCTACGGGTACGGGGCCTACGCCCCGCCCCCTTACCCGCCAGGCTGGACCTGGTGAGGGACGCCATGAGGGTGTGCGTACCGAGCGCCGGACCGGGAGGGCTGGATGACTGGGTGGGGGAGCATTTCGGTCGCGTGCCCACCTACACCATCTACGACACCGAGACCGGCCAGGTGGAAATCCTACCCAACACCTCGGAGCACATGGGCGGGGTGGGTCTGCCCGCCGAGCTGTTGGCCCAGGCCGGGGTGGAGGTGGTGATCTGTGCCGGGCTCGGCCGCCGGGCCATCGGGCTCCTCTCCCAAAGCGGGATCGAGGTGTGCACCGGGGCCACAGGCACGGTCAGGGAGGCGATCGAGGCCTGGCGTAGTGGAAAACTGTCCGGGGCCGACGCCTGCGACCGCCACCTGTTCCACGACCGGCATGGCTGACTCCTTCAGGGTGGCGGTGGCTTCCGGCAAGGGGGGTACCGGAAAGACCACCGTGGCCGTGTCCCTGGCCCTCGCCGCCCGGGACCTGGGCCAGGTGACCCTGGCCGATTGCGACGTAGAGGAGCCCAATGCCCACCTGTTCTTGTCCCCGGAGATCGCCGGGGGCGAGCCGGTGGCCATCCCCGTGCCTCGGGTGAACGAGGAAACCTGCACCCATTGCGGGGCCTGTGCTCACGCCTGCCGGTTCGGGGCCCTGGCGGTGATCGGAAAGAAGATCCTGTTCCACCCCGAGCTGTGCCATGGCTGCGGGCTGTGTGCCGCCGTGTGCCCGGTCTCGGCCATCACCGAGGTGCCCCATGAGATCGGCCGGATCGAGTTCGGCCGGGCCAAGGGCCTCGACTTCCTGCAGGGGATCCTCATCCCGGGGGAGCCCATGGCCACCCCCATCATCCGGGCGCTGAAGGAAAGGCTCCCCGCGCGGGGGCTGGTGATCTTGGACGCCCCGCCCGGCACCGCCTGCCCGGTGATCGAGACCCTGAAGGGGGCCGACTACGCGCTCCTTGTGACGGAGCCCACCCCCTTCGGCCTGCACGACCTCAAGCTGGCGGTGGGGGTAGTGCGGGAGCTGAGGCTTCCAGCCGGGGCCGTGATCTCCAAGGACGGGATCGGTGATGACGCGGTGGAGCGTTTCCTCCAGGGGGAGGGGATCCCGGTGCTCCTCAAGATCCCCATGGACCGGAGGGTCGCCGCGGCCTACGCCGAGGGGATGCCCCTGGTGGAGGCGTTCCCGGACTGGAAAAGCCGCTTCATTGAGCTTGTCGAACGTATAACCATGGAACCGAAGGTACCAAGATGAAAGAGCTCGTCGTCATCTCAGGGAAGGGCGGCACGGGAAAGACCACAGTGGTGGGGGCGCTAGCTGCCCTGGCGGAGGACAAGGTAATCGCCGACTGCGATGTGGACGCCGCCGACCTCCACCTCATCCTCCGCCCCCAGGTGCAGAAAACCATCGGTTACGAGGGCTCGGAGCTGGCGGTCATCGACCAGAGGCTGTGTACCGGCTGCGGTGAATGTGTGCGGGCCTGCCGGTTCGACGCCGTGCTGGAGGAGGGTGGCCGTTTGCGGATCGACCCCCTGTCCTGTGAGGGCTGTGGGGCCTGTGCCCACGCCTGCCCCATGGATGCCATCTCCCTGAAGCCCCGCCTTTCAGGGTGGATCCACGTATCCAGTACCCCCTACGGCACCTTGGTACATGGTGAGCTCCGCCCCGGGGAGGAGATCTCGGGGAAGCTGGTGACCCAGGTGAAGTGGCGGGCCCGGGAGCTGGGGCGGCTGGAGGGAGCGAGGCTGCTCCTGGTGGACGGGGCCCCCGGGATCGGCTGCCCCGTGATCGCATCGCTTTCCGGGGCCCATTTCGCCCTGGTGGTGACCGAGCCCTCGCGCTCGGCGCTGCACGACCTTGCGCGGGTGGTGGAGGTGGCGCGGCATTTCCGGGCCAGGCCCTTCCTGGTCATCAACAAGGCCGACCTCAGCCCCGGCCTGACCCGGGAGATCGAGGACTACGCCCGCCGGGCCGGGCTCGTGCTCGTGGGGCGCATCCCCTATGATGAGGGGGTGGTACGGGCACAAGTGGCCGGGTGTACGGTGGTGGAGGACGGAGACGGCCCGGCGGCCCGTGCCCTCCACAAGCTATGGGGGAAACTGGCACCCGAGCTGGAGATACGCTAGCCCCTGCCCTCCTGGCGGCGGTGGAAGAGAGGCTGCGGCCCCTCAGGGTGGCCCAGGTGGTGGTGGGCCTCGCTTACACCGGGGTGCTCCTCTCGGACGGCCGGATGGGGGTGGCCGCCACCCTGGTCGAGGGTCAGGGGTGCCGAGCCCATCCCCGCGCCGGGGGGCTCTCCGGACTCCCCGCTTGGGAGCTCGCCCAAGGGCTCCTGTCCCCGGACCCGGTGGCCTCCTCCCTGGGCCTGGCCACGGTGAACGCGGCCTTGGGAGGGGGAAAGCCCTCGCCGGACCCGGTGGCGGCCCTGGCGGTGGGGAGGGGGGACGTGGTGGGGCTGGTGGGCTACATCGGCCCCCTGGTCCGGGCCCTCGCGGGGAGGGCCAAGGAGCTATTGGTGTTCGAGCGGAACCAGTCCCGCCCCGAGGTGCTACCTGACTGGGCGGTCGAGCTCGAGCTCCCCCGCTGTGACGTGGTATTCATCACGGGCACGGCCTTCGCCAACAACACGGTGGACCGGCTGGTTGCCCTCTCCCGGGGGAGGGTGGCGGTGATCGGGCCTTCCACCCCCATGTGGCCCGGACTGCTCGAGCGGGGGGTGGATTGGCTGTTCGGGGCGCGGGTGCTGGAGCCAAGTCGTGCCTTGACCGCCATCGCCGAGGCGGGGGGCACCCGCGCCCTCTACCGGAGCGGCTTGGTGAAGGTGGCGCTGGGGAGGGATGTGGATCACTAGGGAAAGCGGGCTGGGCCTGCTGGCACTGGTGGTGTTGGCGCGGGAGGGGCGGGCAAGCGCCGAGCGTATCGCTGAGGAATACGGGCTTTCCGCCCCGTTCCTCCGCCAGATCATGGGCCAGGCCCGCCGGGCGGGGCTGGTGGAATCCCGCCCCGGCCGTGGCGGCGGTTACACGCTGACCAGGTCAGCAAAGGAGATCTCCGTGGCCCAGGCCCTGGAGGCCTTCGGGGGAAAGCCCACCTCGGTGGCCTGCCTGGCCGGGGTCGATTGCCCCCTGGCCGAGGACTGCCCCACCCGGCCGCTGTGGGAGTGGCTGGAGGAAAGGATCGCAAAATGGCTGAGCGAGTTGAGCCTAGAGGACCTGGCGGAAAACAGGCTGTGAAAAGGGCGAAGCACGTGCTGATGGTGCTGTCCGGCAAAGGGGGTGTGGGCAAGTCCACGGTGGCGGTGAACGTGGCCGCCGCCCTGGCCCGCTCCCTCAAGGTGGGGCTTCTCGATGCCGACCTCCATGGCCCCAACGTGCCCAAGCTGCTGGGGATCGAGGGGGCTACCATGCCTGTGCGGGATGGCAAGATCCAGCCCGTCCCCACCCCCTACAACCTTGCGGTGGTATCCATCGCCTTTGGCCTCCCGGATGTGGATACGCCCCTCATCTGGCGCGGCCCTTTGAAGATGAAGGCCATCCGTCAGCTGCTCGAGGAGGTGGACTGGGGCGAGCTGGACCTACTGGTGGTGGACCTCCCCCCCGGCACCGGGGACGAGCCCCTCTCCGTGGCCCAGGTGGTGGGGGAGGTGGATGCCGCTCTGGTGGTGACCACCCCCCAGGGGGTAGCTCTGTTGGATGCCCGCAAGGCGGTGGGCTTCTGCCGCCGGGTGGGGGTGAGGCGGGTGGGGGTGGTGGAGAACATGGCCAGCCTCACCTGCCCCCACTGCGGGGCGGAGATCGATCTCTTTGGCAAAGGCGGCGGGGAGCGGATGGCAAGGGAACTGGGAGCGGAGTTTCTGGGGAGGCTGCCCTTGCTTCCAGAGGTGGTACGGGCCGGGGATGCCGGCCGGCCGGCAGTGACCGGCGATTCCCAGGCCCGGGAGGCCTTT
>DQVA01000171.1 GCA_015661965.1 Candidatus Bipolaricaulota bacterium | reverse complement strand
TGTCCCCCCTCCCCCCCACAGGCCGCCAGGAACGCCGGCAGGATCAGCTCCTCCACCGAGGTGGGATACTGTTTGCCCGTGAAGCCACACGCTTGGCAGCCCTTCCCCCGGCAATGGCGGCAGGGCCAGTGGGTCTGGGGGATGCCCCGCACCAGCTTACGGTAGCGCCCGTAGAAGTAGGCCGAGGCCACCTGAAGCTCGATCCCTCCGGTCTCCAGGTCCACGGTGAACCGTAGCTCCGGGTGGCGGAAGTCCACCTGCACCTCCTGGCCCAACAGCCGCTCGTAGTGGCGGCCCAGCTCCCGGTTCAGCTCCCGGCGTACCGGCTCCGCCCAGGGGGAGGGGAACTTCCGGTCCAGGAACTCCTGGGTGGCGGACAGACGCGGGGATTCGTGGACCCCAAACAGGAACGTGCGGTGCTCGTAGGGGGCCGCCAGCTTTACCGCCCGGGCCGCCCAGTCCGGCACCCGCTCGAACAGCCCGCCGCACACCCAGCAAGAGGAAGGGTCGATCCGGCCCCCCTCCACCGCGGTCCGCAAGAGCCGCCCCCGCTCCCGGGCGGAGAGGCCATGTCCTAGGGCTGCGAACCTGGTCCCCAGGCAGTAATCGCAGATGGGACCCGCTTGGACCAGTCGGCGGGCAAGCGAAACTGGCTCCATGGCCCGCATTTTATGGGGGCAGCCAGGGGGCGCAATCCATCCCCGGGCGTGAAGTCACTGGGAGAGGGTCTGGGTCAACCCCAGGATCCCCAGGTAGGCCAGGGAGAGCCGCACCGCCCCGGCCCCGGCGGTGGCCAGCGAAAACGCCACCGGCCGACCACCGGCCACCGCCAACAGATACACCGCCCCGGTGTCCGGAAAGCCTGGGATCAGCAGGAGCAGAAACAGGGCCGCTGCCCCATACCGGTCCACCCACTTGCGCCCGAACTCCATCAACCACTGGGCGTAACGGTTCCTCCCCCGCCATGCTTTGACCCGGGGCAGCCCCTTCACCCGCACCGCTAGCCAGAACACGAGGTACGCCCCCACAAATTTCCCCAACACCGCCACCGTGATCACCGCCCAGCCCGGGGCCAGCTTGACCGCGCCCAGCACGGCTTCCAGGGGGGTGGGGAGGACAACGGAGGTGCCGACGGCATAAAGGAACGTCAGGAACAGGGCCATGGGCTAACCGGAGGGCTGGTTCACGGCCTGACAGGCTGGGCAGTAATCGGTACGCTGCCCCCCCAGGAGGACCTCCTCGATCGGGGTCCCGCAGACCCGACACGGCTTCCCCGCCCGCCCATGCACCCACAGGAAATCCCGCACCTCCTTTTCGAATAGGTCCTCCCCCAACCTCTTCTTTATCTCGGAGATGGCCCAGGTGAGGGTATCGGGGATGGCACGATGGAGCCGAGCCACCTCTTCCTGGGTTAGGGTGTGGGCATACCGGAACGGGGATAGCCTGGCTACGAACAAGCACTCGTCGGCATAGGCGTTGCCGATCCCGGCGATCAGCTTCTGGTCCACCAAGATCTTTTTGAGCTGCCGCCGTTTGCCGGAAAGGACCTCACGCAAGGCCTCCGCGGTGAACTCCGGGGATAGGGGCTCCAGCCCCAGCTCGGCCAGGGGGCCGGGGTCATCCTCCCGGAGTACCCATCCCCGGGCCAGCCGCTGTGGCCCCGGCTCGATCAGGCGGAGGTCATGTCCGTCATCCAGGGAGAGGCGAAATATCGTGGCCCGGGTGGGGGCATAAGAGGAGCTGCCATGCCAGATCCAGCCCCAACGCATGAGGTGCAGGACAAGCTTCAGCTCCTCGGAAAACCCAGTGATGAAGTATTTTCCCCGCCGGGAAAAGCCTGTCACCTCCCTGCCCACCAGTTCGGAGATTGAGGGCTGGACCGTCTTCAGGAAAGCGGGGGAGCGAACCTCCACCCCCCGGGCCGTACGCCCGATGACCCGGGGGGTGAGGTTGTCCTTCAGTACTTCCAGATCAGGGAGCTCCGGCATCCCTTAGGGGCAGCACGGGCTTACAAATAGCCTGATCTGGCACGGTGACACACAGGGGCGCGACAGAATCACCCGCGGCTGGCATAGGCTGACGGCACAGGGGCGGGAAGAGAGCCAAGGCCAAAAACAACACCCTTGAGGTCGCTCCACCAACCTGAGGTACGCCTCGTATTCCCCAGCGGTGGTCACCACCACTACTTTGTAGTAGCCGGCCGCCACCTGCGCCCCGGTTGCGTCCAACTGGTCCCAGGTGACGGAGAAGGCGCTTGCGGCCACCGGGGCGGCGAAGGCCTCAGAGTACACGGTCACCCCGTCCGGCCAGGTCTCCACCCGCCACCCCAGTACCTGAGGCGCGCTATAGCAGCAACAGCAGAACCCGTACGATACCTTGAGCTCGATCTGGACAGGCTCCCCCACCCAGAACGAGGTATAGCAAGGCGGCCGTTCCGGTGGGGGACAACCGCCACACTGAGCCAACCCGATCGAGCCCGCCAACCCCACCAACACCACTGCCACCAGCAAAACCCGTTTCATCCGACTACCACCTCCTTATTCAGTATACACCCGCGCGGTGTCGCGGGTTTCAGTGGGGTTCGGACCATGCCTGGGGATTGACTAAATTCGGCGGCCTGCGGCCGGCCAGCACGCAGAGCACGTTTTCCACTGCCAGATCCGCCATCGCCCTTCGGGTGGCCCAGGTGGCGGAACCGATATGGGGGGTGAGCACCACGTTCCTCAAGGGAAGCAGCTCCGGGTGGACCTCCGGCTCCCGCTCGAACACATCCAGGGCCGCCGCCCGGAGCCGGCCCTCTCGCAATGCCCGGGCCAACGCGGCCTCGTCCACCACCGGCCCCCGGGCGATGTTCACCAGGATTGCCTCCTCCTTCATCAGGGATAGTTCCCGGGGCCCGATCAGGTGGTGGGTTTCAGGGGTGAGGGGGACGGTGAGCACCACGAAATCGCTCTCGGAAAGCAGCCGCTCCAATGGCACGCACTCCAGGCCCAGTTCTCGTTCCCGGGCCGGCCTGCGGGTGCGGGAGGTGTAAAGGACCCGCATGTAAAAGCCCCGGCCGCGGCGGGCGATGGCGGTCCCGATCCTCCCCAGCCCCACCACCCCCAGGGTCCGCCCCCACACGTCCACCCCCAGGTGGGGCGGGATGAACGTCCACCCTGGGAATCCCTGCTCCCTCAGGTC
>DQVA01000172.1 GCA_015661965.1 Candidatus Bipolaricaulota bacterium | reverse complement strand
TACTGCGACCGGCGATGTCCTTTCTTCTTCAACGGCGTCGAGAAATCCAGCCAAGCGCTCACGTGCGGAACTTACCTCCTCAGGCCCTGCAATATAACAAATCTTGCGATAACCAAGATTCAACACATACCTAGTGAGCTCGCGGCTCCCCCCACGGTTATCCGCCCAGACCCCAGGCAATCCCTCCACCCGGCGATCCGCCGCCACGATCTTGATCCCCCGTCGCAGGAGACGTTGAACCCTTCCCATATCGGGCCGGCCCACGGGGACGAATACGATCCCCTCCACCCCTTCGGCCAGGAGAATGTCAAGATACCGGGATTCCTTCTCCACTGAGTGATCGGAATCGCAGATCAGGGTGGAATACCCGCTTTCGAAGGCCACGGAGGCCACCCCACGGGCAAGGAGGGAGAAGAAAGGGTTGGATATGTCAGGAAGCAGGATCCCGATCACCTGGGTGCGCTGGCGGCGGAGGGAACGGGCCGCCTTGACTGGAGTGTACTCGAGCTCCTCGATGGCCTGAAGTACACGGGCCTTGGTCTCCGGGCGCATGTGCTTGGCGTCGCGGCCATTAAGTACTCGGGAGACTGTACTCACCGACACCCCGGCCCGGGCCGCCACCTCTCGGATCGTCACTTTCTTCCTTACACCCATTGGGATAACGTTTTCCGAAATCGTTACCCCATTATAGAACGCGTTCGGCGCTTTGTCAAGTAGTGGTTGGCCAGATGGCCCTCACCGACGAGGGAATCGGCATGATCGCCTACGAGAAAGGCTAGCGGGGTAGGATCCTAATCGGGTCCCCCGGCCGCACCTTCCCCCCCACCAGCACCTGGGCGAACACCCCCAGCCGGGGCATGATGCAGTCGCCCACTCTCTCGCGGATGGCACAGCCTTCGTGACAATCCTTGCCGATTTGGCTGACCCGGAGCCGTACCGTGCCTATCTCGAGTTCCGTGCCCACCGCGAGGAGGGAGTGATCGAGCCCTTGGGTGGTGATGTTCTCCGCGAAGGAGCCGGGAGCAAGGTACACCCCCTTCCCTTCTTGGAAGCGCGCGATCTCACTCTGGTCCAGGAGGCTCACCTCGCGGCCGGGCGTCCCGGCGTGGGCATCACCCCGGATCCCGAGGCCCGCCACCAGTTCAACCTCCGGAACCGGCCGCTTGGGGGTGCCCTTCCGCTCACTAACGTTCACGGACAACACCGTGGGGACTTCAGCCATCCCGCACCCACCTCCCGCTTCGTCCACCCCTCTTCTCCAGGAGCTGGATTTCCTTGATGGTCATGCCCCGGTCCAGGGATTTACACATGTCATAGATGGTAAGGAGCGCGGTGGAGCAGGCCACCAGGGCTTCCATCTCCACCCCGGTCTTCCCGGTGCTCTTGACCTCGGCCAGTACGGTGATCTCCCCGTTGCCCTCGTCCACCTCCAGGCGGATCTCCACCCCCTCGATCCCGGGTAAAAGATGGCATAAAGGGAGTAGCTCCGGGGTCCTCTTGGCCCCCATGATGCCGGCCACCTGGGCCACCGTGAGCACGTCCCCCTTCTCCACGGTGCCCTCCACCACCCGGGCCAAGGCGGCTGGGGACATCACGATCGTCCCCTTGGCCAAGGCCACCCGCTGGGTGGAAGGCTTTCCCCCCACATCCACCATCCTCGCCCCCTGCCCTTCTTGAACCATGCCGCCCCTATAATACCCCGGGAAACCACATCGAAGCGGGGGGATAGATGCGCCCGATGAAGAGGGTGGTCGTGCTTGTGATCAGCCTATGGAGCTTGCTCGCTCTGGGGCAGGTGGCCTGGGGTGGGGAGGAACTCGTGATCTCCACCACCACCAGTGTCTACGACACCGGCCTCCTGGACCGGCTGAACGCTGCCTTTGGCGAGCGGTTCGGGGTGATGGTGAAGGTGATTGCGGTGGGTACCGGGGCGGCGTTGAGGTTGGCCCGGGAAGGGAACGTAGACCTGGTGCTGGTACATGCCCGGGCGGCGGAGGACGAATTCCTCCGGGGGGGCTGGGGCATCAACCGGCGGGACGTGATGTACAACGACTTCGTGCTCGTCGGTCCCCCGGATGACCCTGCCGGGGTCGGAGGGCTCAAGAGCGTGGCGGAGGCATTCCGCCGCATCGCCGAAAGCCGGGCCCGCTTCCTTTCCCGGGGGGACGACTCGGGCACCCACAAGCGGGAGCTTTCCCTGTGGGAGGTGGCCGGGGTGATTCCGGACGCCCCCTGGTACATGGAGTCCGGCAAGGGCCAAGGTGATAACCTGGTCCAGGCCAGCCTCATGGGGGCCTACACGTTGACCGATCGGGGCACGTTCATCTCCCTGCAGGAGCGGCTGGAGCTCTTGATGCTGGTGGAGGGCCCCCTCAACGGGGGCGACCCCCTACTGATGAACCCCTACGGAGTGATCGCCGTCAACCCGGCCGTTTACCCGAACCGCAATTACATCATGGCCATGGCCTACATCGGCTTCCTCACCTCCCCGGAGGGACAGCACATCATCGAGGAGTTTCGGGTGAACGGGGAGAGGTTGTTCGTGCCCATGGCCCTGTCCCGGGAGCCGCGCTTCGAGCAGTACGTCCCCCAGGACTGGAGGAGGTAGCGGATGCCCTCCCTCCTCTCCGCCGTCTCCCAGGCGTTTTCCATGATCGTTAGCTTGGACTCCTACCTCCTGAGCGTAGTGGGGGTGTCGTTGCGGGTGTCGGGGATGGCCCTCGTGATCAGCGTGCCCCTGTCCGCGCTCGTGGCCGCGCTGCTCGGGTTGGCTCGCTTCCCGGGGCGCAACCTCCTGCGGACGCTGGTCAACACCGGTATGGGCGTCCCCTCGGTGATCGTGGGCCTGGTGGTGCTGCTGCTGTTGAGCCGAAGCGGGCCGTTCGGTGGCCTGGGGTTGCTTTGGACCCCTACCGCCATGGTGATCTCCCAGTGCGTTCTGATCACCCCCCTGATCACCGGGGTGATGCTCTCGGCCTTGGTGGGGGTGGACCGAGCCATCTCCGAGGCTGCCCACGCCCTGGGTGCGTCCCGCCTCCAGCGGGTGCTCACGGTGATCCGGGAGGCCAGGTTCGGCTTCTTGACCGCGGTGATCGCCGGCTTCGGCCGGGCTATCTCCGAGGTGGGCTCGGTGCTGTTGGTGGGAGGGAACATCGTGTTCCCGCACGGAGTTTCCTATACCCGCACCCTGACCACGGCCATCGTGGTCGAGACCCGCAAGGGGCAGTTCGAGACGGCCTTGGCCCTGGGGATAGTGCTGATCGTGATCGTGCTCTCCTTGAACCTCCTGGCCAGCCGGCTGCAGCGGCGGGGGTCCTGGTGAGCAGCATCCTGTCCGTCCGCGGCCTCAGGTTCGCCTACCCCGGAGGGGCGGAGGCCCTGCGAGGGGTGGACCTGGAGCTTCACCCCGGGGAGGTGTTCGCGGTGGTCGGGCCCAATGGGGCGGGCAAGACCACCCTGTTTCGGGTCCTGAACATGTTCTACCGCCCCAGCGCGGGGAGGGTGGAGTACCGCTTCCGGACCGCGCGCGATGGTTCCCAGCTCTCCCTGCGCCGGCGGATGGCCATGGTGTTCCAGGACCCGGTGCTCCTCAATGCCTCGGTGTGGGAGAACGTGGCCTATGGCCTGTTTTTGCGGGAGCCGCTTCCGGGCCGCCTGCGGGTGAGGCTGCACCGGCTGGGGCGCAAGTTCCACTTGCCACTGCCCGCCACCGAGCTCGAGGCCCGGGTGGAGCGGGCCCTGGGGGAGGTGGGATTATCCGGTTTTACGAGCAAGCACGCGCGGGCCCTGTCCCGGGGGGAGGCCCAGCGGGTGGCCCTGGCCAGGGCGCTGGCGGTGGAGCCGGAGCTCCTCTTCCTAGACGAGCCCACCGCCAACCTGGACCCCCCGAGCGCCCTCCTCATCGAAGAGGTGATCCGTAGGGCCAACCGGCGGGGGACCACCGTGCTTTTGGCCAGTCACAACATCGGGCAGGTACGGCGCCTGGCGGATCGGGCCGCCCTGCTGGTGGAGGGACGGATTGTGGACTCGGGGCCGGTGGAAGAGCTCTTCCAGGCCCCAGCAAGCGGGTTTATAAAAGAATTTGTGGGGGAGGAACTCCTGTCCTGATGGGCCTCAGCGGGGCAGTAGCTCCACCGTGACCTCGGCTCCCTTGGGATAGCCTTCCACCTCCTCCGGCACTTCCACGATCCCGTCCGCCCCGGTGAGGGAGGAGAGGCGGCTTGAGCCGCCGGGAAGGGGATGCACCAGCACCTTGTCTGCTTTCCGCTCCAGCCGCACCCGGACGAACTCCCTGGTGCCCAGGGAGGAGTGGATCCGGTGGGTGAGCGTGCCTTGGACCGTGGGTGCCGGGGGAGCGGGACAGCCGAAGTAACGCTCCAGGGCGGGCTTTAGGAACTTGACGAGGGCGATCCAGGCGGCCACCGGGTAGCCGGGCAGGCCCAGTACCGGGACCCCATCGAGCAACCCTAGCAGGACGGGCTTTCCCGGGGCGATGCCCACCCCGTGTACCAGCACCCGGCCCAGCTCCGCTACGATGGCCGCGGTGAAGTCCTCCCGGCCCTTTGAGGTGCCGGCGCTGATGGCGATGAAGTCATACCCCTCTTCCAAAGCGGCCACCACGGCGCCCCGGATCTCCTCCAACCGGTCGGGCACGATGGGGGAAGCATGCGCCTCCCCGCCCCACTCCTCCACGTACCCCAGGAAAAGCTGGGAGTTCGTCTCCGGGACCTTTCCCACCCCCCAGTCCGCCTCCGGGGGGACGAGCTCCGAACCAGTTGGGATGAATAGCCCTCGGGGTTTCCGCTTCACCCACACCGTGGGGTTTCCGGTGGCGAGACAGGCGGCGATCCCTTCCGGCCGGAGCCTGCGGCCCGCCGGGAGGACCAGAGCCCCTTGAGGAAAATCCTCCCCGATTTCCCGCACGTGTTTCCCCGGGAAGACGGGCTCGTAGATCTCTACCCCACCCTCCACTTCATTCACCTGCTCGATCATCACCACCGCGTCGTAGGGATCGGGCAGGGGATCTCCGGTGTCGATATACCGGAAGCTTTCCCGGGGGATAAACTTGGGGGCGTCTCCCCGGGCCCCAAACGTGTCCTCGCTCCGCACTGCGATCCCGTCCATGGCCGCCGAGCGGAAGTGAGGGCAGGGGATGCGGGCGTGGACGGGCTGGCTGGTCACCCGGCCCAGGGCGGCCTGCACCGCCACCTCCTCTTCGGCCGCCTGGAAGAAGCCCGCCTCCTCCAAGGCGGAGAAGAAGACGGCCTGGGCCTCGGCTAGCGGTATCTTCCTCAAGTAGCGAGTGCGCCTCACCATAGTTCCACCGTCACCCGCTCCCCCTGCTCCAGGCCCTCGCTCTCCGCTGGGATGATGACCAGGCCGTCCGCCTCGGCCAGGCTGGAGATGGCCCCGGACTGGGCGAGGATCGGCTCGGCAAGAAGACACCGGTCCCCGCTGACCAGCTTCACCCGCACGAAGTCCAGGCGGCCCTTGGCCGAAGGCACGTGCTTGGCCATCTCCGCGAGGACGATGGGCCGCCGGGGGCGTTCCCTTTCCCCCAGCAGGCGCTGGAGCAAGGGGATGACCAGGGCCTCACAGGCCACCATGGCCGACACGGGGTTTCCCGGAAGACCCACGATGGCCTTCCCGTCCGAGCTGCCCAGGATGGTAGGCTTTCCGGGCTTGATCCGGAGCCCGTGGACGAGCACCTCCCCGAGCTCTGCCAGTACCGCCATGGTCAGGTCACGGGTTCCCACGGAGGAGCCCCCGGACAGAAGCACCACATCGCTTTCCATTAAGGCGGCCCGGGTCTTGGCAAGGAGCGCGTCCGCCTCGTCAGGGACGATCCCGTACAGCTTCGGTACCGCTCCCGCTTCCTCCAGTTGCGCCTTAAGGGTATAGGAGTTTATGTCCCGGATCCGACCCGGCCCTGGCTCCTCTTCCGGTGGGACCAGCTCCTCCCCGGTGGAGATGATCCCCACCCGCACCCTGCGCATGACGCTGACCTGGGTGATCCCCACTCCGAGGAGGGCCCCGAGGTCTTGGGGCCGCAGTCGATGCCCTTTTTCGAAGAGCTTCTGGCCGGCCTGCAGGTCCTCGTCGGGGGCCATTACGTTCGTCCCCGGGGCCACCGGGGAGAAGACCAGCACCGTTTCAGGGTCGAGAAGTTCCGTGTCCTCCACTGGGACCACTGCATCCGCCCCCGGCGGCAACGCGCCCCCGGTGGGGATGGCTCTGGCTTCTCCTGGGGCCAGGGAAGGATAGATATCCGGGGGCTGGCCGGTTCTGACCTCCCCGGCCAGGCGCAGCTTGCGAGGGTCTCCCTCGGAGGCGCCGAACGTGTCCCGGGCCCGCACCGCATACCCGTCCATGGTGGCCCGCGGGAAGCCAGGGAGGTCGAGGGGGGAGTGGATGGGGGCCGCCAGGACTCGCCCCCGGGCCTCCCCGGTGGGGACCAGCTCCGCCTCTTCCAGAGGATGGAACTTCCCCCGAACGATATCTAAGGCCTCATCCAGGGATTTCGTGTTGAAGAACATGGCACATCAGCCGCCGAGGTCGGCCATCGTGGTGAGCGTCTCCTGGTCTTCACCCCACCCGTGCCCCGACGGCTTGGCACCCACTGCTCTAAGCAACAGTGTCTTCACCCGTTCCCCATCCCCTTCCCGCAAAGGCTCCCGCAGGGAAAGCCCGTGGTCGTGGGCCAAGCAAAGGCGGAGCTCCCCGCTGGCGGTGAGACGAATGCGATTGCAGTTGGCGCAGAACGGTGCTGAAAGTGGAGCTATGAATCCGATCCTCCCCGGGAGGTCTTCCACACGGAAGTACCGAGCAGGGCCGCTTCCCGGCGTGGCTCCCGCCGGAAGCAGGTGGAATCTAGTAGCCAACCGGTTTTGCACCTGAGTTGCACCCAAGTAGGCGGTGGGCCAAAGCCCGCTTGCGACGGCCTCCCCGATTGGCATGAGCTCGATGAACCGGATGGTGAACCCCTGCTCCAAGGCGAACAGGGCCAAGTCCGTCAGCTCGTCGTCGTTGACCCCCTTCATGACCACCGTGTTCAGCTTGACCGGCGTCAGTCCCACCTCTCGGGCGCGCTCTATCCCGGCCAGGGCCCGGGCCAGATCCCCTCCCCGGGTGATCAGGCGAAAGCGGTCCGGCTTGAGGGAGTCCAGGCTCACGTTCACCCGATCCAGGCCGGCCCGTCGGAGCTCCCC
>DQVA01000256.1 GCA_015661965.1 Candidatus Bipolaricaulota bacterium | reverse complement strand
GGGCCTCGATGGGGGTCTGGGAGACCACCACGATATCGGCCCGCTCCCGGATCCGCTCCAGGGCCTCCCGCACCCCCGGGAAGGGGGGGATCCCCTTAACGATCTCCTTTATGGCCCAGTTTACCCGCTCCGACCACTCGAGCACATGCTGGAGTTCCCTCCGCGCCTCCTCGGAGGGGGCCTTCTTGCTCGCCTCCCGCAGGCCGTCGTTGGAGAGGACGGAGTTGGGGTCGTCCACCCAGGCGAAGTAGTGGGGGAACTGGGGCACCTTGAAACCGCGCCGTTTGACCAACGGGTGCCCCGGGAGGAGTTCGGTGAGGATCCGCTTGATGGTGATGTGGCGGTTGGCCCCCCGGGTCTTGGAGAAGAGGTCGGCGAACTCCTTGCACTCCCGGGCCGCCTGGGCCACCGGCTGGAGGCCGAAGTAGGCGATCATCCAGGGGGTGAAGCACTCCCTCTGCTTTATCCCCATGGTGTCGAACACGCACCCGTCGGAATCGATACACACGAGGTAGTCCTTGGTGGGGCGGAAACCCTCGAGCTTCCTCCTGTAATCCATCCTCCCTCCTTCAGCGCAGCCACGGGTGGCCGGCGATGCGCTGCCGAATTTTTTACCCATCACCGGTATGCGGCCGGGACGTAGTCCGGGAGGCGCTTGGGGGCGAAGACCATCCTCAGGCGCGCGAACCTGAGCCGCCCCCCCACCACGGGGACCGAGACCCGGTCCTCCCCCAGGAGCGGGGCGGCGTAGCGGACGAAGTCGTCGGTCACGTCGGTCTTGGTCTCCGAGATCCACCGCTCCGGGAAGGGGCGGTCCTTCCCCGCCACCTCCTCCAGGGGGATCGCGCCGTACTCGGCGCGGTAGACGTTCCCCTGCGCGCGGCGGATGGTGACCATGTGCCCCGACTCCCCGGCCGCGGCAAGCTCCACCGCCTTGGCCCCCACCGCGTAGGCCTCGTCCAGATCCACCGGGGACGCGTAGAGGATGGCGTCCCGCTGCTCGGTGCCGGGGACCTGCCCCCGGGCGAGCCCCCGGGCCGGGAGGCCCACGTCGTTCAGGTGGTTGACCAGGATCTGGGCGGCCGTGGCCCGGGAGGAGGAGAAGGCCGCGTGGCCGAAGGCGTCCCGCCGCTCCCCCAGCTCCCCGAGGGTGAGCCCCTCCGATATCACCACCAGCGCCCGCCCCCGCTTTCGCACGGTGTCGGCGATGGAGTCGGTGATCTCCTCCAGGGAGAGCCCGCACTCGGCCAGGAAGATGAGGAGGGGGAACTCCCGCCCGGGGTCGGCGAGCCTGGCGGCGGCGGGCACGAACCCCACCCGCCTCCCCATGGCCTGGACCACCAGTACCGGGTCCGCCGGGGAGGAGCCCCGGTTCTCCTCCTCCAGGCACTGGACCGTCCACGCCCAGTACCGGGCCACGGAACCGTACCCGGGGGTGTGGTCCACGAGCTCCATCCCGGGGTCGCCCAGGTCGTTGTCGATGGTCTTGGGGACCCCCACCACGGTGAGCTCGTACCCCGCGTCGCGGGCGGCCTCCGCCACCTTCTGGCACACAAGCTGGGTGTCGTTCCCCCCGATCCCGAAGAAGTACCCGATCCCGTGGGCCCGGAACACCTCCACGATGCGCCGCAGGTCCTCTTGGTGCGTGAGCTTGTAGCGGGCGGTGCCGATGGCCCCGGCGGCGGGGGTGGTGCGCAAAAGGGCGATCTCCTCCTCGGGCTGGGCCGAGAGGTCAAGGAGCTCTTCCCGCAGGATGCCCAGGACACCATGCCGGGCCCCGTAGACGGTCCCGAACACCCCGGGATAGGCCCGGGCCGCCTCCACGATCCCCCGGAGGGAGTTGTTGATCACCGGGGTGGGGCCCCCGCCCATGGCGACGACGACGTCCTTGGCCTTGTTCATCCTTCCTCCTTCCCCGTGATGATGGCGGCATACCCCCGATTATGCAAACCTTTCCAAAAGGCTGGCAGACCAACCTCCACGTGTCTTCCCAAGAATTCAGCGGTACCCTCGAGGTCAGCCCTCGCCCTCCCCCCCGGGAGCCGGGGAGACCACCACCCAGGGAGCCCCCTCCACGGCCCGGTTGGGGAGGACATGCAGCTGCCCGTGGTCATCGCGGATGCGGATCTTGCGGAGGTCGATCTTCTCCACGATCCCCTCCACGCTTCCGGTCTTTATCCGGAAGCCCAATCTCAGGTCCTC
>DQVA01000273.1 GCA_015661965.1 Candidatus Bipolaricaulota bacterium | reverse complement strand
GGCCGGCCCAACGCCTTGATGAACGCCTCCTTGGCGGCGAACCTGGCGGCCAGGCGCTGCCAACACAGGGGCGAGCGGGCGCGGAAGGCGTGGTCCAGCTCCCGCGGGGTAAAAAGCCTTTTTAAGGCCCGTTCGCCCCGGCGTTCCCCCAGTGTCCGCAGGCGGCTTACCTCCACAAAGTCAATCCCTACCTGGACCATGGCACCAACCGCGTTCGCTCGGCGGTGATGATCGCCGAAAGGGTTGCCACCGCCCGCTCCAGCTCGTCGTTCAGCACCAGGTAGTGGAATTCCGGGATATGGCGCACCTCCTCCCGGGCGATCCGGAGGCGGGCCTCCAGGGCCTCCCGGGACTCGGTGCCCCGGGCCAAGATGCGGCGGCGCAGTTCCCCCCAGCTGGGGGGGACCAGGAACACCAACACCACCGGGTATGGCAGGCCAGCCCGGGCGATGGCCAGTGCCCCCCGTACCTCCACGTTGAGGAGCACGTCCTTCCCGGCCTGGAGCCGGCTTACCACCTCCCGGCGGGGGGTGCCATAGCGGTGTCCCTGGTACTTCGTCCACTCCAGGAGCTCCCCGGCGGCCAGCAGGCGGTCGAACTCCGCCTCCGACACGAAGTAGTAGTCCCGGCCATGGACCTCCTCCGGCCGGCGGGGGCGGGTGGTGGCCGATACCGAGAACGTGAGCCGCCCGTCCCGCCGCAGTACCTCGGCGATGACCGAGGACTTGCCCGCCCCGGAGGGGCCGGTGACCACGAACGCGATCCCCCGCTCCCCTTGTACCCCCCAACCCTCCGGCAGAAAATCCTTCACCACGGTTCACCACCGAGAACACAGAGAAGAGAGGGTATCCCCTTTTCGGTCGTCTGGCGACGGGCGATTTCGCACTGGTTCCCCCGTAAACGGAAGACCTCGTTTTGGTTTTGTGGACAAGGGGAAGTAGCTAGGGAGTTCCCCCCGTTTGTTTCCTCCCTCATTTTCGTCCGCCGAGCGAGGTCTTTTAGGGGTGAGGGTATATACGTCATAATTGAAGAAGATAAAAGCATAAACAGCCCCCCCCGCAGCCTGGCGGATCTTAGCAGCCGAGTTCGCGATGAGGCCGCCGGTTTGTTTTCCCCGTGGTCTTTGTGTCCCCTGTGGTTTCTCATTCCACGTTGCGGGCCTGTTCCCGGATCCGGTCCGCGCAGAGCCGGATGGCCAGGGCGGTTTGCCCCAGGGGCACCGAGCGGGCCTTGGCCGCCAGGGTGCTGGCCTCCCGCCCCAACTCTTGGGCCAGGAACTCCAGCTCTCGACCCACCGCGCCGGCCTCGTCCAGCAGCTCCTCGAGCCGAGCGACGTGCGCCGTCAGGCGATCCAGTTCCTCGGTGACGTCGGCCCTCTCTGCCCACAGGGCCAGTTCCTGCTCCAGCCGCCCCGGCTCGGCCTCCAGCTCGAGCTGTGCGATCCTGGCTCGGAGGCGGGCCTCGGCCTGGGCAAGGGCCAGGGGGGCTTCCTCCCGTGCCCTGTCGATCAACCCCGTCAGGGCCTTTGCCTCCCGCCCAAGGACCTCCCGCAGGCGGGCCCCCTCCGTCTCCCGGGCCGCGGCGAGCTGGGAAATTGCCTCCTCCAGCGCCCGGTCCAGCGCGGGCCACATCCCCTCCTCTTGGGGGGGCTCCTCCTGGAACGCCCCCAGCTCGATGAGATGGGAGATCGTGACCTTCTCCGTGATGCCGAGCTCCGCCTTGAGCTCCCCCAGCTCGGCCATCAGGCGGCGGGCGGCGGGGAGCACCAGCCTCCTGGGCCGTACCTCCCCCGCAAGCTCCCACCGCACCGTAAGTTCGATGACCCCCCGGGAGAACGCCCCCCTCAGCTTGGCCTCGCACCGCTGGGCCAGGGCGGGCAGCTCACTAAGCCCTCGCACCCGCACCTCCAGGTAGCGGTGGTTGACCGAGCGGAGGTCGGCCTGAACCGTATACCCGGCTTCCTGGGCCTGGCCGCGGCCGAACCCGGTCATGCTACGCAACCTCTTCCACCTCCCGGAACATGACCGCGGCGTAGCCCACCACCTGGTCCAACATCCCCACCACCTCGCCGGAGGTGCGGTAGGCGAGGAGCTCTGCCCCCAGGAGCCCCAGCGTCCGCGCGGCGGAAATCAGGATCCCGATCGTCCCCACCCCGCAGATGGAGATGCGGTGGCGGAGCACCGCCTCCAGAAAGCCCTCCAGGTCCAGGTTGAGGATATGGGCCAGGGCCCGCCGGTCCTTCTCCCGGGCCACCTGATCTGGTTCGTAGTGGGAGAAGTCGGTGGAAGCGATCAGCGCCACCGGGGTCCGGCCCACCACGCCGGCCATCGCCTGTCCCACCTCGCGGCAGAACTCCGGGGAGAGTTCGCGCACCACTGCCGGCACGATCGGGATGGGGCCGAACAGGTACTGGAGGAACGGAAGCTGTACCTCCACCGAGTGTTCCTCCCGGAAGGGGGTGTCGCTTCTTTCGGCCCCGGTGGCGGCGGCCAAAGCCCGGGTGAGCTCCTCGTGCACCGGCAGTGGGCCCAGCGGGGTGGCCCATTCGCCCGGCCCGGCGAAGGAGATGGGGCCGCCCAGGCCGGTGTGGTTGGTGCCCAGGATGATCACCGCCTGGGGACGCCCCAACGCCCACAGGGTGCGGTAGCCCAGCGCGGCCACCGGGCCGGAATAGCGATAGCCGGCGTGGGGCAGGATCAACCCCACCGCGGTAGCCAAGGGACCCGGGGCCGGGCCCAGCCCCTCCCGGGTTGTCCCCAGGCATGTTTCCAGTTCCCGGGTCAGCTGGCCGGGGTGGGCGGGGTAGAACGTCCCTGCCGCCACGGGGGTCCTTACTGCCATCACCCCTGCATTGTAGGGGACCTGCCCCTTCTCCACCAAACCGGGCCTTGTCCGGGGGGCGGGGGAGGGGTAAACTAACGGAGCGCGTCCGCTGGGGGCTTGAACCCCTGGCGGGGGAGTTATATACTACGCGCGGAACGTGCGAGTCATTCCCGGTCTTTGAAAAGTGAATAGGGCGTCTGCTACGCAAGTATGGTAAGGGCGGACGGTGGATCCCTCGGCAGCCGGAGGCGATGAAGGGCGTGGCCAGCTGCGATAAGCCTCGGGGAGCCGCTGAGCAGGCTATGATCCGGGGATTCCCGAATGGGGCAACCCACCGTGCCGTTGAGGCGCGGTATCCGTCGCCGAATACATAAGCGGCGGAGGCGAACCCCGCGAAGGGAAACATCCCAGTAGCGGGAGGAGGAGAAATCAACCGAGATTCCCCTAGTAGCGGCGAGCGAACGGGGAACAGCCCAAACCGTGACAGTGTAAGGCCGCAGCCGTTGCTGTCGCGGGGTTGTGGGGCGATGGTGGGGGCCGCTGCGGAGGCCCCGGGGAGTTACAAAGGCCTTCTCTAGCCGAACGGCCAGCAAAGTCACTGGAAAGGGCGACCGGAGAGGGTGAAAGTCCCGTAGGCGAAAGGGAAGGCCCTCCCTGGCCATCGTTCCCGAGTAGCGTCGGACACGTGGAATCCGGCGCGAAGCTGGGGGGACCACCCTCCAAGGCTAAATACTCCCGGCTGACCGATAGTGCACCAGTACCGTGAGGGAAAGGTGAAAAGAACCCCGGGAGGGGAGTGAAATAGAACGTGAAACCGTCCGCCTACAGTGCAGTGGGAGCCTCGCTCGCCTTGGCCTGCGGGCCCTGGCGAGGGGGTGACCGCGTGCCTTTTGCAGTATGAGCCGGCGAGTTACGCTCCGTGGCGAGGTTAAGCCCCTGTGGGGCGGAGCCGTAGCGAAAGCGAGTCCGAACAGGGCGACTAGTCACGGGGCGTAGACCCGAAGCCAGGTGATCTACCCATGGGCAGGGTGAAGTGCGTTTAACCGCGCACGGAGGCCCGAACCCGTTGGCCGTGCAACGCCATGGGATGACCTGTGGGTAGCGGTGAAATGCCAATCGCACCTGGTGATATCTGGCTCTCCCCGAAATGGCTCTAGGGTCAGCCTCACGTGATAGGCGGCCGGGGGTAGAGCACTGGCTGGGGAAGGGGGGAAACTCCCGACTCCAATCAAACTCCGAATACCGGCCTGCCGTTTCGTGGGAGTGAGACTGCGGGTGATAACGTCCGTAGTCGAGAGGGAAACAACCCAGACCGCCAGCTAAGGCCCCCAAATCCAGGCTGAGTGGGAAAGGCGGTGTGGTTGCTGAAACAGCTGGGAGGTTGGCTTAGAAGCAGCCATCCTTTAAAGAGTGCGTAATAGCTCACCAGTCTAGCGACCGCGCGCCGAAAATGTAACGGGGCTAAGCCTGGTGCCGAAGCTGCGGGGCGTCCGCTTTGCGGGCGTCGGTAGGGGAGCGTTCCCAGCGGGGCGAAGCCGCGTCGCGAGGCGCGGTGGACTGCTGGGAAGTGAGAATGCCGGCATGAGTAGCGAGAGACGGGTGAGAATCCCGTCCACCGAATGCCCAAGGTTTCCTGGGGAAGGCTGATCCACCCAGGGTTAGGCGGCCCTAAGCCGAACCCGAAAGGGGTAGGCGATGGACAGCCGGTTAATATTCCGGCCCCTCCGGATCTGCGTTACGAGCGAAGGGGGGACGCCGCGCGAGCCCCTCCGCAGGCTCACGGCTATGCCTGTCCAAGCACCGAGTCAGAGGGGGTAGGCAAATCCGCCCCCTCGCAACCGCCCCGTCCTTGCCCTTCGGGGTGGGGGCGGGACGGCCAGGCGAGGTGTGATGGCGAGCCCCGTAAGGGGCGAAGGGAGACGGCTTGAGCGGCCGAGAAAAGCCTCTAGCCAGTAGGTCCGGAGTCCGTACCGCAAACCGACACAGGTGGGCGAGGTGAGTATCCAAAGGTGGACGAGCCAACTCCGGTCAAGGAACTCGGCAAAATGGCCCCGTAACTTCGGGAGAAGGGGCGCCTTCTGGGTCGCTGGGGGAACCCAGCGGCTTGGGAGGCCGCAGAGAATCGGCCCGGGCGACTGTTTACCAAAAACACAGGTCCCTGCTAACCCGAAAGGGGATGTATAGGGACTGAAACCTGGCCACTGCCGGTAGGTCAAGGGGAGGGGTGCAAGCTCCGAACCGAAGCCCCGGTGAAGGCCGGCCGTAACTATAACGGTCCTAAGGTAGCGAAGTTCCTTGTCGGGTAAGTGAAACAGCTTGCCCTGCCGCCCCGCGAGGGGCGGTGGAAATCCGGCTCATATCGGGGAAGCCCTCCTGCCGTAAAGGCGTGGGGTAATCCCGAGGGAAGTCAGCTCCGCAGGGAGCTTGACCCCGTAACGACTGACCCGAAAGGGGAGGCGCGCTTTTTCCCCAGCGCGCAATACGCCGGACCTCACCTTAAAAAGAGACGCCTATGGAGGCTTCCTTCCATAAAAAGGGGGACTGGGAAATGGAGAGGCTGCATCCCTGGTACGTGACGGGCTTGGTGGAAGGGGAGGGCTCGTTTGTGGTGAGCTTCTCCCGCCGCCGCAGGCTTAAGGTAGGGGTGGAGACCCGCCCCTCTTTCTCCGTTTCCCAAAGCGAAGGGAACCTGGAGCTCCTGAAGCGGCTGCGCGCTTTCTTCCGCTGTGGCGGCATCCGTTATTCCCGGGGGGACCGCACCTACAAGTACGAGGTGCGGTCGGTGGAGGATTTGGTGAAGCGGGTCCTGCCACACTTCCAGCGGTATCCGCTTCAGGGGGATAAGGCCCAGGATTTCCGAAAGTTCGCGCGCATTTGCACCATGGTGCACGCCAACCTCCATCTGAACCGCGATCGTCTGCAGGAGATCATCGAGCTGGCATACACGATGAACCCGGCGGGCAAGCGCAGGCAGCGGAAGGAAGTGCTCCTAAGGGCGCTCGGTGAGGGTAAGGGATAGTCTGCCTCCCGTGGAAACACGGGGAAAGGTGAAGTTCCGACCCGCATGAAAGGTCCAACGACCTGGGCGCTGTCTTGACCGGAGGCTCGGTGAACTCGAGGCACGGGTGAAAACGCCCGTGACCCGCGGTGGGACAGAAAGACCCCGTGGAGCTTTACTGCAACCTGGTGTTGGGTCTTGGCATCCGTTGTCTAGGATAGGTGGGAGGCTGTGAAGCCCGGGCGCCAGCCCGGGTGGAGCCGTCCTTGGAATACCACCCTTCGGCTGCTGAGGCTCTAACCGGAGGCCGTTAGCAGCGGTCTTGGGACAGCGCCAGGCGGGCAGTTTTGCTGGGGCGGCAGCCTCCTAAAGCGTAACGGAGGCGCACAAAGGTCCCCTCAGGCTGGTTAGCGATCAGCCGTTGAGTGTAAGGGCACAAGGGGGCTTGACTGCGAGGCCTACAAGCCGAGCAGGGGCGAAAGCCGGTCCTAGTGACCCACTGGCTCCGTGTGGAAGGGCCAGTGATCAGCGGATAAAAGTTACCCCGGGGATAACAGGCTAGTCTCCCCCGAGAGTCCACATCGACGGGGAGGATCGGCACCTCGATGTCGGCTCACCCCATCCTGGGGCTGCACCAGGTCCCAAGGGTTGGGCTGTTCGCCCATTAAAGGGGTTCATGAGCTGGGTTCAGACCGTCGTGAGACAGGTCGGTCCCTATCTACCGCGGGCGCAGGAGGCTTGAGGGGGTCCGCTCTCAGTACGAGAGGACCGGAGCGGCTGGGCCGCTGGTGTACCAGTTGTCCCGCCCGGGGCACAGCTGGGTAGCTAAGCCCAGATCGGATAAGGGCTGAAGGCATCTAAGCTCGAAGCCGACCCCAAGATGAGGCCTCCCCATCAGGGCCCTTCGAGACCAGGAGGTTGATAGGCCGCAGGTGGAAGCCCGGTGACGGGTGGAGCCGAGCGGTACTAATCGCCCGATCGACTTGCGTAGCAGACGCTCTATTCGCTTTTCAAGGCCGGAGATTCCAGGCGGCAGATGGCGGGAGGGAAACACCCGGTTCCATCCCGAACCCGGAAGTTAAGCCTCCCAGCGCCGATGGTACTGGGCAGAAATGCCCGGGAGAGTAGGTCGCCGCCTGGTTTTTATTTTGTCCCTTGCCCATCTTGCTCAGCCCCCAAAAAGGCGTGCTATCCTGCGTTGGGGGATGGACGTTTCCCGGTGGGAGCGGCAAGGAGGTTGACATTGCCCGAAAAGGGGACATTAAGCCTAATACGCGATCCCCGCATTTAGAAACTTTGGGGTCAGGTCTTTACTTTTGATGTGGCTGGCTGTGCTGCCATGCAAGGCCGTTGCGACTGGAGTTTCCGGGGGCCGCGCGCCACATCACCTCCCGGGGAAACGCCAGGCAGCCCATCTATTTAGACGACCAAGCCCGCCTCGCGTTCCTGGAGGTCCTGGCCGAGGTGGTGGACCGCCATCGCTGGCGCTGCTACGCCTATTGCCTGATGGACAACCACTACCACCTGCTCATCGAAACCCCGGAAGCCAATCTCTCCCGGGGGATGCGGCAG
>DQVA01000246.1 GCA_015661965.1 Candidatus Bipolaricaulota bacterium | reverse complement strand
TCCTCCCCCTCCCCCCGCTCCGCCGCCTTCCCCAGCTCGCGGGCCAGCTCGTACAAGCCCCCAACCAGGGCCTGCCCAGCCGTCCCCGCCAAGTCTTGCTCGCCGAACCGGGTCGGCTCCTCCGGAACGCGCGGGGTCAAGGCCCGCCAGAACTCCCGGTGGATGGCGGCCACTCGCCCCCGCAACCGCTCCAGCCGCGATCCAGCAGGGAGCACCTCCCGCAGCTCCCCCAGGAGGTGCGGCACCCCGTGGGGGGACAGCTCCAGGGACAGGGCGGCCCGCAGCGCATCCGGAAGGCCGTGGGCTTCGTCCACCACCAGGTAGTCGTAGGGCCCTAGGATCCGACCCTCCCGGGCCAGGTCCGCCCCGAGCAACGCGTGGTTCACCACCACCAGGGCCGCCTTGCGGGCCCGGTCCCGTGCCAGCCGAGAGGGGCAACCCCGCCAATAAGGACAGGCCGCCCGCCCGCAGCGCAGCGGCACGTCCCGCACCTGGGAGAGGAACTCCCGTGCCCCGGGGGCAAGCTGCAGAACCTCGTCCAGATCACCGGTGTCGGTGTGGGAAGCCCAGGAGAAGAGGGGGGAAAGTTCCTCGGCTCCCAGGCGCCCCCGCAGTTCCTCCAGCCGCCGCAGACACAGGTAGTTCTCCCTCCCCTTCAGCAAGGCCACCGGAAGCTCAAAACCCAGGGCCTCCCGGGCCAACGGGAGGTCATGCCGCCACAGCTGCTCCTGCAGGGCACGGGTGCGGGTGGCCACCACCGCCCTCCCCCCTTCCCGGGCCAGGACCTGGAGGAGCGGCAGCAGATACCCGAGGGTCTTTCCGGTTCCCGGCCCCGCTTCAAGTAGTCCCACCTTCCCCTCCTGCAAGGCGGCCAGGGCGGCCTGGGCGAATGCCCGTTGCGTGGGGCGACGGGAGTAACCGGGCCGGGACTCCAACCGGGAGAACGCCCCCGCCAGCTCCGCCCCCGGCAGGAGCCCCCACACCTCCTCCGGCAGCTGTGGCGACAGGCGGGCCCGGGCCTCATCCGGAAGGGAAGCCAACCGGGAGAGCAGGGCTAAGAATACCCGGCCGGCGGCCTCGGCGTCGGGAAGGGCCCGGTGGCCACCCGCCTCCAGGCCCAGCTCCGCCCGGAGCGCCTCCAGGGAATAGCCAGCCCGCCCCGGCCATAGGGCCCGGGCCAAGCTCAGGGTATCCACCCAGCGGGCGTGGGGAACGGCAACTCCCAGCCGCCGGGCCCCGGCAACCAGGAACGCCCTGTCAAACGGGGCGTTGTGGGCCACCACCGTACGGCCGGCAAGCTCCGGCAGCACCTGGGGCAGCACCTCCTCCAGGCTGGGGGCGGCCTGAAGCTCCTCCCAACTGAGCCCGGAGATGGCCAAGCCCTCACCGGCCCTCGCCGGCCGGACCAGCCAGCTCCGCCTGGCCTGCGGTTCCCCTCCCGAGAACCACACCAGGCCGATCTCCACGATCTCATCCCGCTGGGGATCGAGCCCGGTGGTCTCCAGATCAAGGGCTAGGAACTCCACCTCAAATCAGGTGGTAGAGGAGATCGATCCGGCGGATCACGCCCACCAAATGCCCCTGCTCGTCCACCACCGGTATCTGCTTGAGCTCGTGGCGGATCAAGGTGTCGGCGATCTGGAGGTCCTCGTCGTCTGGGCGCACGAAGATCACGTCGGAGCGCATGTACTCCGAGACCGGGTGGTCGGCCATCTCCTGCAGTCGGCGGGTGAGCTGGTTCAGGCTGGGGAGGAAGGAGGCGGAGTGGAGCATCTCCAGATATCCGGGAAGAGCGGCGCGGATGAGGTCCTTCTCGGAGATCACCCCCACCAGCACCCCCTCATCGTCCAGCACCGGCAGGGAGGAGAGGCCGGATTGTTCCATGAGGTAGATCACCTCGGCGATGGTGGCGTCCAGCTCCACCGAGGTCAGGTCTCGCCGCATGAACTCCCGCGCCTTCATCCCCCCTCCTTCCGAACGACCTCCACTTCCTTCATCTCCTGCTCGATGGCCGGCTTGGCCAAACACAGCTTGGGCTCGATCTCCGCCGAAGCGATGGCCGCGGCCATGCCGAACTTGACCGCCTCCAACAGGGGGTCGCCCTCCGCCAGCCGGTACAGCACCCCGGCCACCAGCGCGTCATCCGCCCCTACCAGGTTCTTGAACTTGGATAGCGGCACCCGCGCCTCCAAGTCCCATACCCCTTCGCGGGTGATGAGCAGATCGCCGGTGACGTGGTGGGAAACGAGACAGGCCTGTACCCCCTTCCGGAGGGCGTACTTGCCGGCGGCGATGATCTCCTGTTCGGTTTTGGCGGGCAGGCCGGCCACCTGGGGCTCCTCCCGCACGTCCGGCTTCACGAAGTAGGGGCCGGCCTCCAGGGCCGCCTTCAATGCCGCCCCGCCGGCGTGCACCACCGTGCGCACCCCTGCCTCCCGGGCCAAGGTGGCCAGCTCCCGGTAGAAGTCCACCGGGATCCCCGGTGGCAATGCCCCGCCCAGTACCACGTACTCCGCCCGCTTGAGCATCCGCTGATACTTGCGGAGGAACAGCTCCACCGCCCGTTCGAGCACTGGAGGGCCCTCCTCGTGGATCTTCACCGGGTGATACTCCCGCCCCCGCTCGATGATGGTCACGTTGGTGCGGGTCTCCCCCTCGATCCACACGAAGTTGGCCGTCACCCCCCGTGCCAGCACGTCCCGCAGAATGATCTGGCCGGTGTGCCCGGCCAAAAAACCCATGGCCACCGTCTCCACGCCCATGCAAGCCAGGAACACCGATACATTGATCCCCTTGCCCCCGGCCGAAGAGGAGGACTTGCTGGCCCGGATCAGGATCTCCTCCTCCACCCGCTCCAGCGACAACGGCAGCCGATCCACCCAGTAGAACTTGTCCAGGGTGGGGTTCAATGTCACCGTGAGGATCATGCCACCGGCTCCTTCACCACGCTCCCCTCCATGGCCCCGGGTGACGCCGCCTCAACCCGCACTGCCACGAACTTGCCCACCAGTCTCTCCTCCCCCGAAAGCAGCACCGTCCGGAAGTCCCGGGTCTTCCCATAATAGCGCGCCTTCTCCGGTAGGTACCCCTCCACCAACACCTCCACCGTATCCCCGATATGCCGGCGGTGGAGCTCATGGGCGATCCTGCGGGTCAAGGACAGCACCTCCTGCAGGCGGCGGGCCTTCTCCTCCCGGGGGACCGAGTCCGACAGCTGCCCGGCCCGGGTGTAGGGGCGGGGGGAATAGGTGGCCACATACACGGTGCCGAACCCCACCTCCTCGATCAGGGAGAGGGTATCCTCGAAATCCCGCTCCGTCTCCCCGGGAAAGCCCACGATGATGTCGGTGGTGATGTTTATCCCGGGGACCGCTGCTCGCAGGCGGTCCACAATCCGAAGGAACCCGTCCCGGGTATAGCCTCGGCGCATGGCCCGTAAGATGCGGTCGCTTCCGGATTGAACCGCCAGGTGCACGTGTTCGCAGATGTTCCCCCCCTCCGCGATGGCGGCGATGGTGTCCTCCGTCATGTAGGCGGGGTGGGAGGAGGTAAACCTGATCCTGGGGATGGCCACCCGGGCCACCCCCCGCAAGAGCGAGGCGAAGTCCGTCCCGTCCCCGAGGTCCTTCCCGTAAGCATCCACGTTCTGCCCGAGGAGGGTGACCTCCTGGTAGCCGGCCCCGGCCAATTCCCGCAACTCCTCAAGGATCTCCGGAAGCGGCCGGGAGCGCAGCGGGCCCCGCACGAAGGGGACGATGCAATAACTGCAGGCATGGGAGCAGCCTTCGGCCACGGTGACGTAGGCCTTGAACGGGCTCCTGCGTCGCACCGGCAGGTGCTCCCAGCCCAGCGGGGCCGGGAAATGCCCTGGCCGCTCCCCCCGGCGGGCCCGGTCGATCAGCTCCGGCAACCGGGCGATTTCGGCGGTGCCGAAGGCGAAGTCGATCCCCGGGGCCAGCTGGAACAGCTCCTCCTTCCTGCCTTGGGCCATGCACCCCCCCACCCCGATCAGGGTGCCCTGGCGACGCAGCCGCGCCAGCTCCCCCACCCGGCCGATCACCTTCTCCTCGGCCCGCTGGCGGACCATGCAGGTGTTCAGGATCACCACGTCCGCCTCCTCCGGTCGGTCCACCAACCGGTATCCCGCCTGCTCCAACACCCCCTCGATCTCCTCGGAGCGGTGGGCGTTGAGCTGACAGCCCCACGTAAGCACACAAGCTTTCATGGCCAGGGGAAGATATCCCCCCCGCCCCTGCCCCTCAACCGGGCTGGCCCGGGGGCGCGATAGGCCGCTAAGATCGTGTGTGCTCAAGAAGGTGGATCGCTATCTATGGCGGGAGCTGTGGCCCACGTTCGGGCTGGCGTTGCTCGCGTTCCTGGTGTTCATCGGGCTGGAGCTGGTGCTGTCGCTCTCCGACGCCCTGTTCGCCCGGGGGGCGGGGGCAGGGGAAGTGCTCAGGTTGCTCCTCTTCAAGCTCCCCAGCGTGCTCACCCTGGCCATCCCGGCCGGGGTATTGCTGGCCGTTTTCCTCTCCTTGTCACGACTTGCCACCGCACGGGAGCTGCTCGCCTTCCAGGCGTTGGGCTATCCCCTGCGGCGTATCCTGGTCCCGTTCGTGCTGTTCGGTCTCCTGACAAGCTGCATCTCGTTTCTGCTCTCGGAGCTGGCGGTGCCAGCGGCGGAGTCCGCTTACCGCCGGGAACTTCTGTCCTTCCTGTATCGGGGAGAAATCCCTAGCCCCCAGGAGGACGTGTTCTTCCGGGGGGAGAAGGGGGAGCTTTATTACGTGAGCCGCTACCAGGGCAACCGGGCGTACGGCATCGTGGTGTACGACCTAGCCGGGGAGCTATATCCCCACCAGGGCCCGTTCCCGGTGGTGATCACCGCCCAGGAGGGGAGGTTTTCCGGGGAGGCATTGGAGCTCCTGGCGGGGCGGATGCTGCGCTTCTCCCAGGACGGGAACCTGGAAGAGATCGTGCGGTTCGATTCCCTGACTCTGACGGTGGGGGAGGAATTGCAGCAGGGGCTGTTGGCGGGCAAGACCCCCAG
>DQVA01000264.1 GCA_015661965.1 Candidatus Bipolaricaulota bacterium | reverse complement strand
TCCCGAGAAATAATCTATCAGCACATCGGTGTCTACGATGATCCAGTTGGGACGATCCATTTCTCCCGGAGCTCCCTGATCGCTTCCCGCACCTTCTTGGCCTCCTCGGTCCTCCAGGTGCCCCTGCGATCGAGCAACGCCTTGCGCACCTCGTTGGTCTCGGAATGGTGCCGAAGGTAGAACTCGATTGCTTCCTCTATCACCTTGGAATAACCCCTCCACCCCCGGCGGGCAGCGATGGCGTGGAGCATAGCCCGATGCTCCTCCCTGAGCTCTATGGTAGTTCTCATAGCGATTGCATTATAAAACTCTAATGCACAAAGTCTACCCTTCTCGGATCCCAGTGGGCCTTCCAGGCGGCAGATGGCGGGAGGGAAACACCCGGTTCCATCCCGAACCCGGAACTTAACCCCCCCAGCGCCGATGGTACTGGGGGGATTCCCCGGGGGAGTAGGTCTCCGCCTGGTTTTTATTTTTGAGGGCTAAGGGCCCGCCAGCAGGCGGCGGGGGTCGGAGATGGGCTCGCCCGTTGCGATAAGCTCCCGAATCTCCCCCTCCCCGGAAAGATCACCTAACAGGATCGCCCCCACCAGCCGCCCCTGCCGCACCACCAGCTTGCGGTATACCCCCCGCCCCTGGTCCAGGTGGCGGTGCTCTTCCCCAGGGCCTCCCTGGGGCTGGGTGTCCCCCAGGCACAGGAGGTCCACCCCGGCCACCTTGAGCCGGTTCTGCACCATCGTGCCCCGATAGCGGGCGCTGCCGGGCTCGACCATGTTGGCCGCCGCCACCTGGCCCTGCTCCCGGGCGGCGGGCACGATCCCGTACACCTTCCCCTGCCATTCCGCCACGTCCCCGCAGGCGTAGATCCCCGGGGCGGAGGTGGCCAGATGGTCGTTCACCACCACCCCCCTGTTCACTTCGGCCCCCGCCTGAGCGGCCAGGGCCACCCGGGGGCGGATCCCGGCCGAGATCACCACCAGCTCGACTGCAAGTCCTTCCCCCTCTCCCAGGAGGGCCCGCTCCACCCCGGAGGTCCCCGTCAGGGCGCTACACTCGGTCCCGACCAGGACCTCGATCCCCTGATTGGCGAGTCGGGCCGCCAGGATCTCCCCTGCTTGGCGGTCGAGCTGGCGGGACAAAAGCCAGGAGGAGCGCTCGAGCACGGTGACGGAAAGGCCGTGGGCCCGCAGGGCGCGAGCGGCCTCCAGGCCCAACCAACCGCCGCCGATCACCAAAGCGGCCTTGGCCTCTTTCGCCCTGGTCCGGATTCGCTCAGCGTCGGCTGCGCTCCGCAGTGTGAACACCCCGGGGAGGTTCGCTCCGGGGATGGAGGGGCGGAAAGCCTCCGCTCCGCAGGCGAGGAGCAGCCGATCATAGGTAAGTGTTTCCCCGTTCGCCAACACCACCCGCTGGGCGGCCGGATCCAGCTTCACGGCTGGGCTTCCGGGGCGGAAGTCGATCCCCTGTCCCTCATACCAAGAGGGGGGGAAGGGGGAGATATCGGCCAGGGTCTTCTCCTCGGCGAGGAAGGCGATCAGCCCGGGACGCAAGTAATAGGGGCGGGGCTCGGCCTCCACCAGGGTCACCTGGGAGCTGGGGGCCAAGGCGCGCAGCCGGCGGGCGGCGGTGAGCCCAGCGATCCCGCCCCCTACGATCAGGTAGTTCAAGACAACTTTTCGAACATGGACTTAGGGGCGCCACACTCCGGGCACACCCAGGATTCCGGCAGTTCCCCGAACGGGGTACCCGGGGCGATCCCTTGGGAGGGATCCCCCTGCTGGGGGTCGTACACCCAACCACAAACCGTGCACTCCCATTTGTCCATCGTTCCCCCTTTCAAGTGGAGGCATTATACCAGGCCCGTTTCCGGGCCGGCCAACCCCGCTGGCGAGAAACGGGGGCGTAAGGTACATAGTTGGGGTGCTAGATCGGAACGGTCCGCGGCCGCTTTACCGTCAGATCAAGGACCTCATCCTGGGGTGGGTGAGGAGCGGGGAGGTGACCCCTGGGAGCCGCCTGCCCCCGGAGCGGGAGCTGGGCAGGCGCTTCGGGGTCAGTCGCCACACCGTTCGGGAGGCCATCGCCGAGCTGGAGCGGGAAGGGGTTCTGTATCGGGTGCAGGGGAGCGGGACCTACGTCGCCCACCGCCGGGCCACGCTGCTGCGGGCCCTGGTCCCGGAGCGGGAGTGGATGATCCCGCTGTACGAAGCGGAAACCCTGTACAACCGTGCCCATCCCTCCTCGCCGATCCACATCGAGGTCAGGGCCGTGGGCCGGCCCCGCCTGCGCGACGAGCTCATCTTGGCGGTGGCGGCTGGGGTGGCACCGGACATCGCCTTGATAGATTCGGTTTGGTTGGCCGAACTCGCCCATCTTAAGTTCCTCATCCCCATCGATGAGGCGGCCCCCGGATGGGCGGAGGAGTTCGAAACGGATCTCCTCCCGGGGATCCTCCAGAGCAACCATCACGCCGATGGCCACCTGTACGGGGTCCAGACGGAGGCGAGCGCCTCGGTTATCTGGTATCGCCGGGATCTGTTGGCCAAGGTGGGGCTGAAGGGATTGGCCAGTTGGGCGGACCTCCTGGAGGCGGGACATCGCCTGAAACGGGCCCGAAGGCGCCTGGGGATAAGCCAATACCCGATCGCTTTCTGCGGGGGGATGCGGGGCGGGGAAACCACCACCTACCAGCTCTTGCCCTTGGTATGGGCCGTGGGGGAGGACCTGGTGGTGGGGACCCGCCCCGGCCTGGGAGCGGGCACAGCCGCGGTCCTGACGGATCTGGAGCAGCTGGTGCACCGGGAGGGATTGGCTTCCCCCCAGGTGGTGGCCTTCTCTTGGGATGAACCTCGTAGGCTTTTTTCCCGGGGAGAGGTGGCGATCGCGTTCGGCGGGACCTATGAAAAACGGCCGCTGCAGTCCATGGGAAAGTGGAGTAACCGGGAGTTTCAGGCCACGGTGGGGATGGGGATGATCCCGGGACGGGAAGGGGAAGGGGCGAGTGTGCTAGGGGGGATGGTGTTCACCGTATTGCGACAGAGCGGACATCCGGAGCTGGCCGCCGAGGTGCTGAAGCTGGTGGCTTCCCCAGAACTGGTGGAGAGCTTTTGCCTGCGCACCGGCCGGGTCCCCAGTAGGACTTCGGTGGCCAGGAAGCTGAACACGGACAAGCATTGGTTTCAGCGGGAGGCGGAGTCGATATTGGCCCGCGCCCGGCCCCGCCCCTGGAGCCCTTATTACTCCAAGCTCTCCATCCAGTTCCGGCTGATGGTGGAAAACGCCCTCACTCAACGGCTTTCCCCCGAACAGGCACTCACCCGCGCCCGCCACGGGATCGAGGCCGTGCTGGCCGAGTGACCCTCACCGCCCTAGGGCGCGATTTACGTATCGGCCGACCATCTGGTGGAGGTAATGAAGGGCGTGATCGTAACCCCGTAGGGCGTGGTTGACCGTGTAATTGAGGGTACGGGCCAGCCACAGCCGGAACAGCAGGTCATGCCAATGGGGACTACTCGGCTCGAAATGCTCCAAAAGCGCCGCGTAGGTAGCGTACCAAGCTTCTTCATCCATGAAGCCAAACTTGGGGAAGGAACGGCAGGCTTGCATCCCCGTCCGGACCTTTTTGGGAAGCACGGCAAGCAGGGACTCCTCCTCCTGGGACCACCCCTCCGTTAGGAGGGGTAGGGAGCCCTCCACGTCATAGCCGACCTTCTCGCGTACCTGTTGAGATACGGGGCCAGGGTACTCCACCCGATGGGTACCCAGTTGGGGTATTTCCTCCCGGCGGAGCGACTGGATGGCGGCGAAACACTCGATGAGCATGGTCTTGAGGTCGGTCAGTGCGCCGTACAACTTATGAAGTTTCCCTACCCCGATGTACGTCTCGTAGAGGCTGCACCCGTGTTTCACCATGGTGAAGGTGTAGAGGGTGTCGATCCCCCAATCGCTTTGGCGCCGCACCCTCTCTTCCTCCAACAGCCCCTTCGCCGCCGGTCGGGTGAGGAGGAGCTCCCCCCCGAGCGGTTGCTCGATCCAGGGAAGCGCGCTCTTCGGCCAAAGAAGCGCGAATCCGGTGCGGGTGATAAACCAGGTGATCATGGCATCGGTGGAGGCCCGGGGGAAGTAATGCCTCACCACGTCGAACCCCTGGTCCGCCCCCTCCTCGGCCTTGCTGATCCACTCTTGGGAAAAGGACACGATGTCAGCGTCGTAGAAGTGAAGCCTCCGGTGGTTCGTCTCCTGGAGGAAGTATTGGAGGGCGGTGTTCATGCCGTCCCCCTTCCCCGGCCGAAGCACCCCGATCCTCTCCTGGACCATGACCTTGACCGGCTTTCCATGCTCCTTTTCCAGGGTAGGACGGGCTTTGGCCAGGGCCACGAAGCAGCGGTCCTCGCTCGCCCCCACACACAGGACCTCCTCCACCCGGGGATGGGAAAGGGCGATTTTCACATTCCGGATGAGTATCTCCGGATCTTCGTTTTTGAAGGGAAAAACGACCAGGGACATCGTTACCTCCTGTCTCACTCGAGTTTGAGGGCTTTCCCGGTTTCCTCGCTGAACAGGCGGATCTTCTCCTTGGTAAGCACCAGGCCGATGGTCTGACCGGGCTGGACAGAAAGGTCCGGATTTGTAGCTACCTTCAGGATATCCTTGCCCACCTGCACTGTGAGGAGTTGCTGCGAACCCAACGGTTCGGCGACGATCACGCGGGCGGGAAGGGTTCCCTCCTCTACCGTGGGGCGCACCTCGATGTTCTCCGCCCGTATCCCTAAAATTAGATCTTTCTCCACCATTTCCCCTAGCTTATCCTCCCAGCCGGCATGGATCCCCACCGCAAAATCCCCTACGGCCAAGTACACGCTCCCGTCCCGGCTCTTCACCCGGGCTGACAGGAAGTTCATGGGCGGGGTGCCGATGAACCCCCCCACGAACACGGTGGCCGGCTTGTCGTACAC
>DQVA01000185.1 GCA_015661965.1 Candidatus Bipolaricaulota bacterium | reverse complement strand
GGGGGCGCCCTTGCCGGACTTGGGGTTGAGCTGCATGGGCCCGATCCCGCCCTTTCCGCAGCCGCCCCGCTCGGAGAACCGCAGGTCGTTTCCTACCATCCGAATCCGCTTCAAGGTGGAGAATAGCTCGCCGGACATGTTGATGTCCCGCACCAGCTCCGCCAGCCTTCCGCCCCGGATCCGCCATCCCCACTGGGCCCCAAAAGTGAACTGGTCCCCGGAGGTCTGCCCGCCCTTGGCCCCCACCAGGTAGTAGCCGTCCTCCACGGCGGCCAGCATCTCCTGGAAGGGGTGTGGCCCCGGCTCGATGAAGATGTTGGACATCCGCACCACGGGGGTGTAGGTGGCGTCCACCGCCCGCATGTTGCCGGACAGGGGCTCGGAGAACTCAGCGGCGGTCTCCCGGGAGTGGAGCCTGCCGGTGAGCACTCCTTCCCTGATCAGCTGGGTCCGCAGCCCCGGCACCCCCTCGTCGTCCACCGGATAGCTTCCCGGCAGCCCGGGCAGGTTGGGGTCGTCCACCACCGACAGGACCGGCGCGGCGATTTCCACCCCCAACGTGAGCCGGGCCCGGAAGCTCGGGTTGTACTGGAGCCCATCCGCCTCCGACAGGTGCCCGAACGCCTCGTGGATGAACAAGCCCGCCTCGTCCGGGTCCAGGATAACCGGGAAGGTCCCGGCTTGGGCCGGGACAGCGGAGAGGAGTCGCACCGCCATCTCTGCCCTCTCCCGCAGCTCCTCCTCCCTCCCCAGGAGGCGGGAGAAGTCCTCGCGGCCGCCGAAGGCGATGTGGGTGGTCTGGATCACCTGCCCCCTTCGTGCCACCGCTCGCACCCCCAGGTTCACCAGCATCAGTTCGTAGTGGATCTCCGCTCCCTCGCTTGAGAGGAAGGTGCGTCGGGAGGACCACTCCTCGTAGTAGGCCAAGGTGGTGACGATCCCGGGGACGTCCAGGGCCAAGGAGTTGTAATGGGAAAGGAGGTCGATCTTTTCCCGCAGGGGGATGTCGCGTGGGTCCTGGCCTGGTGACAGGGGATATTCCCCCCGCAGGGCCGCGGCCGCGGCGAGTTCGATCGGCCGGCTTCTGGCCATCCCCAGGGCGCGGGCAGCCGCTCTCGCCCCGGCCAATGCCTGCGGGAGATCCTCGGGCTGGGAAACGGACAGGAGGGCTTTCCCCCCGCCGGAAAAGGCCCGTACATGCCCTCCGGCAGTGGCGGTGCACTTACACTCGGTCAGCTTTTTCCCCTGGAAGGTGATACGGATCCGCCGGTTTTCCTCCCAGCGGATGTCCGCGTAGCCATCCCCCCACGCCGCCAGCAGGGGCTTCACCCGCCCGACCACTTTGCCCCCTTCACGGGGGCATTCTAGCCCGCCGTCCCGCGCCGGACAAAACGTGGCCGCCGAGTAAACTGTGGCCCATGCTGCAGGTGTTTCTGCCGCTGTTTCTGGCGGTGGCCGCGGCCATGGTGGGACTGGGGGTGATCTCCCCCATCCTCCCCCTGTACGTGCGCCAGTTCGGGGCCGGCGGCACCCAGTTGGGGCTGGTGTTTGCCGCCTTCTCCGTCTCCCGGGCTCTTTTGGCCCCGATCCTGGGGCGCCTATCGGATCGGGTGGGAAGGAGGAGGATGATCGCGGTGGGGCTGGGGGCGTACACCGCCGTCTCCGTCCTGTATGTGATCGCGGAGTCGTTGTGGCAGCTGGCTGCCTTCCGGCTGCTTCATGGGGTGGCGTCAGTGCTGGTCACCCCCATCGCCCAGGCCTACGTGGGGGACGTGACCCCGCCGGGGAGGGAAGGCCGCACCATGAACTTGTTTTACAGCTCCATGTTCCTGGGGATGGCACTGGGCCCGCTCCTCGGGGGGGGCCTGGCCCAGAGGTGGGGCCTGGTGGCGCCGTTCTTCGCCATGGGGTCCCTGACCTTCGTGGCCCTGATCGCGGTGCTCTCCTTCGTGCCCGAGGACCGGCACTCGCAGGCCCGGCCCCAGGAGCGCCCTCCCATCCGACAGGTGGCCCGCTCCCCGGTGGTGTGGGGGATCGTGGCCTACAACGCCACCCGTGGCTTTTGGCGCCAGGGGTTCAACGCGTTCTGGCCGCTCCTGGGGGCGGCATTCGGCCACGGGGAGGCGGCCTTGGGAAGCGTGCTTACCGCGTATCTGTTCGCCCAGGCGGCGCTGCAGATCCCGTTTGGGTATCTGGCGGACCGGTTCCCGCGGCTCCCCCAGATCGTGCTCGGAGGGGTGCTGGCCCCGGCAGTGTTGTTCTCCGTGCCGGTCCTTGCTGGGTCGCTGGGGTGGGTGCTGGCGGGCGGGGTGCTCATGGGGGCGGCCAGCGCCCTGGGGAGGGCATCGGTGGTGGCGGTGCGCACCGCCTGCGGCCGGGTGCACGGGATGGGGATCCTGGCCGGGATCCAGAGCTCGGCGTTCGCGGTGGGCCAGTCTCTGGGGCCGGTGTGCGCGGGGCTGGCCTATGATCTCGGGGGCATGGCCGCCCCCATGTACCTGGGAGGGGTGGTGGGCCTGCTGGGGACGGGGTTGGCGGCGGGGGTGATCTCCCGCGGCGCCCCGGGGGTCCTGCGCCCCCGGGCCGAGGCCGTCGCCGCCGGGAGCAGTCACCCCAAGTGCTAGTGGAAAGCATGTCCCGGTTGGCCAGGGTGAGTCGCGTATTCCGGGGGGCCATGGGCTACCGATAACTGGCCAAGGGCAAGGGAAGAAAGGGGGAAGCCGTGGAAGGGGTAAAGGCGAAGGTGTTGAAGGCGCTGGAAGAGCTGGGAAAGCCTGCTCGCCCCGGGGAGATCGCCCAGGCGGCAGGGCTCCCCAAAGACGAGGTGTCCAAAGCCCTCAAGGAGCTGAAGCGGGAGGGAAAGGTGAATTCGCCCAAGCGGTGTTTTTACGCCCCGGCTGGGTAAGAACGGCTGAGTCGTGCGCGCAAGGGGCAGGCTAGCCGGGCTACAAAAAGAGAACCCCTGAACTCAGGCCGCCGAGGCGCCCTTGACAAGGGTGGGGGGAGCGGCCATAATAAATAGATAAAAAGATCCTGTTATCCCATTATGTTCGGCAAAGCAGCCAAATACGCGGTCATGGCCCTGGTGGAGCTCGCCGCCCAGGGGAATGGAAGGC
>DQVA01000239.1 GCA_015661965.1 Candidatus Bipolaricaulota bacterium | reverse complement strand
CGGGCCGGGGAAGTCCATGCCCTGCTGGGCGAAAACGGGGCCGGGAAAACCACCCTCATGAACATCCTCTACGGCCTGTACCGTCCCGACTCCGGTCACATCTTCATCCGGGGAAAGGAAGCTCACATCCGTTCTCCCAGGGATGCCATCGCCCACGGGATCGGCATGGTCCACCAACATTTCAAGTTGGTCCCCCCCCACACCGTGGCCGAGAACGTGGCCCTGGGCCTGGCTGGCACCCCGTTCTTCGCCCCGGCCCGGGTGGTGGAACGGGGCTTGGTGGAGCTGTCCCAGCGCTACAACCTGCCGGTGGACCCCAAGGCCAGGGTGTGGCAGCTTTCGGCCGGGGAACAGCAGCGGGTGGAGATCCTAAAGGCCCTGTACCGGGGGGCAGAGATCCTCATCCTGGACGAGCCCACCAGTGTCCTCACCCCCCAGGAGACGGCGGAGTTGTTCAAGGTGCTTCGGCGTATGAAGGAGGAGGGGCACGCGGTCATCTTCATCACCCATAAGCTTTCGGAGGTCATGGAGGTGGCGGACCGGGTGACGGTAATGCGGCGAGGGAAGGTGGTGGGCACCCTGCCCGTGTCCGAGACAGATAAGGCTTCCCTGGCCCGGATGATGGTGGGGCGGGAGGTGGTGTTCCGCATCGCCAAGGGGGAGTGTCGTCCGAGGGAGGAGGCATTGGTGGTGGAAGACCTCCATGCCCTCAACGATCGGGGGCTCCCCGCGCTCAAGGGGGTGTCCCTCGCCGTACGCCGGGGGGAGATCCTGGGGATCGCCGGGGTGGCGGGGAACGGGCAGCGGGAATTGGTGGAGGTGCTGACCGGCCTCAGGCGGGTCCAGCGGGGACGGGTGGCGATCCTTGGTAGGGATCTCACCAACCGGTCCGCCCGCAGGATCGCGGACTGGGGGGTGGCCCATATCCCCGAGGAGCGGATCAGGATGGGCATCGTCCCCGGGATGAGCGTAGAGGACAATTTGATCCTGAAAAAACACCACCGTTCTCCGTTCTGCCGGGGTCCATTCCTCCAATTGCGGGAGGTACAACGCTTTGCCCGGCAGGCAATCCAGGAGTACGAGATCATGACCCCCTCCCCCAGGACCCCGGCCAAACTCCTGTCGGGGGGCAACATCCAGAAGCTGATCCTGGCCCGGGAGCTATCGGGCCAGCCGGGGCTGGTGATCGCCGCCCATCCCACCTACGGTCTGGATGTAGGGGCCACCGAGCTCATCCGCCAGCTCTTGATCCGGCAGCGGGACGCTGGGGCAGGGGTGCTTTTGGTCTCCGAGGACCTGGAGGAGATCATAACCCTGTCGGATCGCATCGCCGTCATTTTCAGAGGGGAGATCATGGGGGTGGTGGAGGCCGCCGAGGCCAGCTTAGGAGAGATCGGGCTGATGATGGCAGGAGAACAAAGGCGAGTGGAGCAACCTGTATGAAGCATATAGGGCCATTTGTTTTGGAACGGCGGCTTGCACCTTCACGGTGTACAGTGATAGGTGTTTCAGTTCTCGCCGTACTCGCGGCTTTGATTGCTATGGCTCTTATATTTTGGGGTTTGGGAGTCAATCCTTGGCATGCTTACATTGTTATTGCCAAGTCCACCCTGGGGAGCCGTTACGGTCTTATGGAGATCCTCCGGCGCACCATCCCGCTGCTTTTGTGCGGGGTAGGGTTGGTAGTGGCCTTCCGGTCCCAGTTTTGGAACATCGGAGCCGAGGGACAGCTCCTGGCGGGGGCGGTGGCCGCCACCGGGGTAGCCCTGTTCACCGGCCTCTCCGGGAAGTGGCTCCTCCCGGCCATGTTCGGGGCGGGCTTTTTGGCCGGGGCCGCCTGGGGCGTAATCCCGGCCTTCCTCAAGGTGAAGCTGAAGGTCAACGACGTCATCTCCACCCTGATGATGAACTACATCATGATCTACATCGTGGAGTGGCTCATCCATGGTCCCTGGAAAGGGCCCACCATGCGGGGGTTTGCCTATACCGATACATTCCCCAAAGCTGCTTGGCTACCCACTTTGCCCCTGTCCAGGGTTCATTGGCCCACGCTAATAATCGGGGTGGTGGCGGCAGTGGTGGTGGCTTTCATCCTGGCCCGCACCCGCCTCGGTTACGAGATCCGGGTGGTGGGGGAATCCCCGGACGCGGCCCGCTACGCCGGCATAAATTTCCTGCGGGTGAGCCTGTGGGTGATGTTGCTTTCGGGGGGGCTGGCCGGCCTGGCCGGCGTGGGGGAGGTAGCTGGAGTGCATCATATGCTACGATCTCCTGTGCAGATCTCTTTAGGGTACGGTTATACTGCAATTATCGTGGCTTGGCTTGCTCGAAGTAGTTCAGTAGCAACCAT
>DQVA01000300.1 GCA_015661965.1 Candidatus Bipolaricaulota bacterium | reverse complement strand
TTCAACCGTGCAGAGATGGGGGTTTGATAAGTTGCCTGGCAGATTGGCGCCCAGTTGGAACGCTGATTGGAATTTAAAATACAACCTGGATCCTCACGGGGCGTGCCACTGGAGGGGAACCAGCTGGGGAACTAAGAGGTGAGGCGGGTGGGGTCCAACGGAAGGGGGGGAGCCATCTTTCTTTCGGGGTGGGAACTGGCCTTGAGGAGACAGGTGGCCCGGCCCGACCTAGCTGGGTGAGGGGGATCCTGAACGAGGCGGAAGCGAAGCTCGCGTTCCGGTGAACCGAACGGCCAAGCCGCTTGAGGCAGTGTTCCACGGCCAGGGCTCGGGGCAGGCGGGCTACCGGCGGCCGAGAGGCTCCTGATCGAAGATAAGGTGGCGTCCTACCGTGAGCGTGGGGCCAAGGACCACCCTGGGACTCGTCACGCATTACGCGTCACGCGTGATGGGGGTTGGGAGGAGCTGGGGTGGGTGGTCGCAAGACAGATGGACCATTACAGTGAGCGGCACCCTAGGCTTGGCTGCCAGTCGCCCAGGGCGCATCTGGAGGGGAAGAGTTCATCCCCTGAACGCCAGCCGTAGGCCAGGGCGAACATGGCTCCGCCCCAGGGGCGCCGGGCCCCTCCAGTCTCAACCCCTTATCCTCGCCTGACGATCAGAACAGGCCCTTCACCTCCCCGGTGTCCACGTCCACGTCGATGCGGCGGAAGGCCGGGTTGGAGCTGGTGCCGGGCATGAGCTTGATGTCCCCCGCCATGGGGCAGAGGAACTTCGCCCCACTGAACACCAGGATGTCCCGGATGGGAAGCACCCAGCCCTTGGGCACCCCCTTCAGGCTGGGGTCGTGGGAAAGCGAAAGGTGGGTCTTCACCATCATGGTGTAGAAGTCCCGGAACTGGGGATCCTCCTCGAATTTCTTGGCCTTGGCCTCCGCCTCCGGGGTCCAGGTCACCCCGTCCGCCCCGTAGACCTCCTTGGCGATCCTCTCCACCCGCTTCCGCAGCGGCAGCTCCAGGGGGTAGAGGAATTTCAGGTCCACCGGTTCCCGACAGGCCTCGATGACGGCATCGGCGAGCTCCAGCGCCCCCTCGCCCCCCTTGAGCCAGTGCTCCGAGACCGCACAGCGGCCCCCGGCCCGCTCCACCGCCCGCCGCACGAGCTGGACCTCCCTGTCAGTGTCGGTGTGGAACCGGTTGATGCACACCACCGGGTTGATCCCGGATTTCTTAACCGTCTCCAGGTGGTGAAGCAGGTTGGGGATCCCCCGCTCCACCAGCGCCAGGTTCTCCTCCTGGTATTCCTTGGCCAGGGGCCTGCCCGGCACCACCTTGGGGCCGCCACCGTGCATCTTCAGGGCCCGGATGGTGCAGACCAGCACGGAGACGTTGGGGGTGAGGCCGCTTATCCTGCACTTGACGTTCCAGAACTTCTCGAACCCAATGTCCGCCCCGAAGCCGGACTCGGTCACGTGGTAGTCGAAGAGCTTCAGGCCCAAAAGGTCCCCGATCACCGAGGACTGGCCGATGGCGATGTTGGCGAACGGCCCGGCGTGCACCAATACCGGCTGGTACTCCACCGTGCAGCAGAGGCTAGGGTTGACGGTGTTCCGCATCCAGGCCGCCATCGCCCCGGCCACCTCCAGGTCCTCACAGGTTATGGGATTGCCGCGCTTGTCATGTGCCAGGGTGATCTGTCCGATCCGGGCCCGCAGGTCGGCAAGGTCCCGCACGATGGACAGGATGGCCATGAGCTCGCTTGAGACCGAGATCTGGAAGCCCGATTCCATCAGAAAGCCATCCATCTTGCCCCCCAGGCCGATGACGATCCGCCGCAGGGCCTGGGCGCAGAAGTCTATCGCCCACCGCCACTCCACCCGCCGGGGGTCGATGTCCAGCCGCTTGAGGCCACGCTTTTTAAGCTGTTCGTCTGAATAGTTGAACTCGTGCTGCAGGCGGGCGGTGACGGCCACCATGGCCAGGTTGTGGGCGTTGGTGATGGCGTCGATATCCCCCGTGAGCCCCAGGGTGAACTCGGTCATGGGGATGAGCAGGGCGTTCCCGCCCCCGGCGGCGGTCCCCTTGATGTTGAAGGTGGGGCCCGCCGAGGGCTGGCGGATGCAGCCGCCCACGTCCATTCCCCGCTTGGCCAGCCCCTCGATGAGGCCCAACGTGGTGGTGGTCTTCCCCTCCCCCAGGGGGGTCGGCGTTATGGCGGTGATCTCGATGTATTTCCCGTCGGGGCGGCCCTTCAGGCGCTCGTAGACCTTGAGGTAGTCGAGCTTGGCGATCCTCCCGTAGGGGATGATCTCGTCCTTTTTCAGGCCCAGCCTCTCCGCCCACTCCTCGGGGGTGGGCATCCCCCGCTCCGCCTGTTGCGCGATCTGCCAATCCACCAGCTTCGTAGGGTCGTACGGCACCTCCACCTCCTTATGGTGATGGGTGATCGGTGATGGGTGATGAGTTTTCCCTCGTCACCCATCACGGCGTTATTCCCGCCAGCTCCAAGATGTCCGGCACCAGATCCTCCCAGCCCATGGGCATGAGATGGATCCCCTGGCAATAGGGCTTGACCTCCCGGATGATCCGGGCGCAGATCTCCACGCTTCTCTTCCTCCTGTCCTCCTTGGTCTTGGCCCGCTCCATCTCCCGAATCACTTCCTGGGGGACGCTGATCCCGGCGATGTGCTCGTTCATGAACCGGGCCATGCGCGCGCTCTTCAAGGGGATGATCCCGGCCAGAATAGGTCTCCCCAATGTCTCCGCCTGCGCGATGAACACCATGAACCGCTCCGGGTCGTAAACGGCCTGGGTCTGGAAGAACTGGGCCCCCATGTTTACCTTGAGCCGCATCTTGAGGAGATGGGGCGCCAGGGGCTCCACCCCGGGGTTCACCACCGCCCCCACGAAGAAGCCGGTACTCCCTGTGAGCTCATTTCCGGCCAGGTCCCTCCCGGAGTTGAGGGCCTGGATGGCGGCGATGAGCTGGACGGAATCGAGGTCGAACACCGGCCGCGCCCCGGGGTGGTCCCCCAGGGTGGGGTAGTCGCCGGTGAGGGCGAGCACGTTCTCGATCCCCAATGCCCAGGCCCCCAAGAGATCTGCCTGCAGCGCCAGCCGATTCCGGTCCCGGCAGGTCAGCTGCACCACGGGCTCGAAGCCCTCCCGCACGATCAGGGCGCACAGGGCCCAGGAGCTCATCCGCAACACCGAGGACTGGAGGTCGGTGACGTTGAACGCGTGCACGTAGGGGGCGAGCTTCCGCACCTCCTCCAGGGCGGGCCCCACCTCGGTCCCCTTGGGCGGGGCGGCCTCGCAGGTGACCACGAACTCCCCGTTGGCCAACCGCTCACGGAGCCCCATCTAATCCTCCTCCAGGTACTCCAGGGCCCAGAAGGGGGCCTTGCGCCGGGAGAGGGGCACATCCAGGCCCTTCTGGGAATCCTGTGGCGGCCGGTATTGCTCTAGCAGGTCCAGCCGGCCGATGGCTTCCAGGCGGTCGTAGATGCGCTGCCAGCCGCAGGGGCGGCCGGGCTCCAGCTCACATTCCCCGTTCTGGGAGCCCCCACAGGGCCCATGCAGGAGCCCCTTGGGGCATACGGTGTGGGGGCAGATACCGCCGGTGTAGTAGAGCAGGCAGTCCCCGCAGCGGCCACAGCGCTCCTCCGAGGGCCATACCCCTTGCAGGCCCCCCATGGTGATGGTGTTGGCCGCGGGGTAGACGGGCTTGTCCAGCACCTGGGCCACCGTCTGTACCCCCACCCCACAAGACGCCACCACAACCACATCGGCGGCCTCCACCTGGTCGCGGCGGCGGGCCAGGCGCAGCCCCACCAAGGCCTTGTTGCACAGGAACGGGAGCACCAGCGTCCCGGTCAAGGGGTGGTCCGCTCCCTCCAGGGCCGGCCTGAGCTTGAGGATCGCCTCCTCACCGCCGGTGCCGCATACCTCCGCGCAGCCGCCGCAGGCCAGCAGGAAGGCCCTTTCTCCGGCCCGTAAGTACCCGAGCACCTCCTCCAACGGCTTCAGCTCTGAGACGAGCATCCCCACCTCCTCACTGGATGGCACAGGCCAGACAGGGATCGAAGGAGCGCACGATCCTGCCCGCCTCCAGGACCCCATCCCCGGAGACCGGGGTCCCCGCCAGGGCCTGCTCGATGGGGCCGGGCTTTCCCGCCTCGTCCCGGGGGGAGGCGTTCCAGGTGGTGGGGGCGATGACCTGATAGTGGGCGATGACCCGACCCTTGATCTCGATCCAGTGTCCCACCGCGCCCCGGGGCGCCTCGGCCAGCCCTTGTCCCCGCCCCTCTTGGGGGATCCGGTATTCGGTCGCCACCGGCGCAGAGAGGTCGAGCTGGGAGAGCCAGCTTTCCATGGCCCGGGCGATGAACAGGGTTTCCATGCCCCGGGCCAGGTGCCGCCCCATGGCCGAGCTCAGGGCGTCCGGGGGGACATCGGCCTCCCGGAGGATATCCTGGGCCAACTCCCGGAACTCCGGGGTTCCCGCCCTGAGCCCCACCGCGGCCCGGGCGGCCGGGCCCACCTCACAGGGCTCCCCGCGATAGCGGGGCGCCTTGATCCAGGAGTAACCCCCGGCCTTGTCCGGGGCCGGCGGGGCTTCCTCCGCCCACGGGGGCTGAGGGCCGTCCCCCGAGTACCAAGAGTGAGCAAAACCCTCGCGGATCTCCCCGGGATCGAAGGGGACGAGCTCCCCCCCGAGGACGACCCCCGCTGGGAAAAGCCGCTCCCCCTCCAAGGGGAAGCAGCCGTAAGCGAGGAGCTTCCCCACTTGCCCTAACCCGAAGTAATCGTGATAGCGCTCGGCAAGGAGAAGGAGATCCGGGATGTAGCTCGTCTCGATGAACCCCATGATTTCCTTCAGGCGGAACCGGAAAGCGGCCACCTCCCCCAGGGTGGGGCGATAAGTGACCCCGCCGGGGACGATGGCCATGTCGTGGGGCATCTTCCCCCCGAACAGGGCCACCAGCTCCTGGGCCTTGCGGCGCACCGCTAGCGCCTCAAGGTAGTGTCCTGCAAGCCGGTTGGCTTCCTGCTGGGAGAAGCGGCGGTCCTCGTCGGTTCCAGGGGAAAGGGCGCCGGGCAGGGCCCCGGCCGGCAGGTAATCCGGCAGGGCCAAGTGGTAAAAGTGTAGGACGTGGTTGTGGAGGTAGTTGGCCCCGTAGATCAGGTTCCTGAGGAGCTGTCCGCCTCTGGGCGGGGAGAGCCCCAGGGCGTCGTCCAGGCACAGGGAGGCGGCGGTGGAGTGGGCCAGGGGGCATACCCCGCAGATCCTGGTGGTGATCCGCTGGGCGTCCAGGGGATGGCGACCGCGCAGGATCTCCTCCAGCCCACGGTACAAAGCCCCGGTGCAGCGGGCCTCTGTGATGGCCCCGTCCTCCACCTGGATCTCCACCTTGAGGTGTCCCTCGATCCTGGTGATCGGGTCAATGACGAGCCGGCTCATCCTTGCCTCCTGTAGGTCATCAGCTCCTCCTCCAGGGAGAGCTTACGGAAGAAGGGGGAGAACCGATCCGGGAAATCCGGTTCGGTGCAACCGATACAGGGGTGTCCGGCCCTGATGCACCAGTTGACCCCTCCGTTCCAGGCGTGCTCGGGGCAGGCGGCGTTGGTAAACGGCCCCCGACAGCCCAGCTCATAGAGGCACCCCTGTTCCCCGAAGTAGGGGGCGAAGCGGGCCACGTCGAAGTCCGGGCGGCGGGGGCAGTGTTCGTGGATGAGGCCGGAATAGACGTTGCGCAGCCTTCCGGCGTCGTCCAGCTCCTCCGGGGCGGGGAGCCCGCGGGCCAGCACGGTTACCAGCGTCTCCACGAACCACCTGGGATGCGGGGGACAACCGGGGACGTTTATCACCGGGACCCCGATCCCTTCCTGCCGCAGGAGCTCCCCCATCCCGATGCAGCCGGCCGGGTTGGGGGCCCCGGCGGGGATCCCCCCGTAGGAGGCACAGCTGCCCATCGCCACCACTGCTATTGCCTTGCGGGCCAATTCCGCGGCCCGGGCGGCCATGGGCACCTCCCCCACCCGGCCGAAGTTCTCGTGCCCGGTGGGAAGGGCCCCTTCCACCACCAACACGTACTGCCCTGCCGCTTCCCGGGGGACGCGGTCCAGCAGCTCCAAGGCCGGCCGGCCGGTGGGCCCCATCAGCGTGGCGTGGAACAGGAGCGTGATCCCTTTCCCCGGGACAAGCTCATCCAAAAGAAGGTTTACCAGATCGGGATAGGAGGAGTTCATCAGGGAGATGGAGCAGCCGGTACAACCCGCGGCCTGAAACCACACCACTTTTTGCCCTTTTTCAGTGGCCAAATCACCACCTCCTCCATCAGGGGCTGAAAGGCAGGATAGCGTGTGGGGAGGACCGCCGGCAAATCGGGAGGCCGATTTGCCTCGGCCGGGAAAAATGGCTAGGGTGAGCCTAGGCATGCCGGAGCTGGAAGCGATATTGGAGGCGGCCCTGGAGGAAGTGGGCGGCACCCCGGGTGGGTTGGTGCCGGTCCTGCAGCGGCTGCAACGTGAGCTCGGGTACCTGCCTGGGCCGGCCTTGGCGGAAGTGGCCCGCCGCCTCCGGCTTCCCCCGGCCCAGGTGTTCGGGGTGGCCACCTTCTATTCCCAGTTCAGCCTGAAACCCAAGGGCAAGCATCTTGTGCGGGTCTGTCTCGGGACGGCGTGCCATGTGCGGGGGGCCCCCAGGATTTGGGAGGAGCTGGCCCGGGAGCTGGAAGTGGGGGTGGACGGTTTGAGCCGCGACGGGCTGGCCACCTTGGAGGCGGTCAGGTGTCTCGGGGCCTGCGCGCTGGGCCCGGTGGTGGTGGTGGATGGGGAGTACTGGGGGCGGATGACCCCGGCCCGGGTGAAAGCGTTGGTGCGCGCCCTGCGGGAAAAAGGGGATGCCGGTGAAGCTTAGGGCACCGGAAGAGCTGTTTGCCTTGCGGGAGCGGGCGGCCAGCTCCGCTGCCACGCCACTCACCGTGGCGGTATGCGGGGGCACCGGCTGCCGTGCGTTTGGGGCGGAGGCCGTGCTTCAAGCGCTGCGGCGGGAAGTGACCCGCACCGACCTCGCCGCTGACATCCAGGTGAAGATGACGGGCTGTCACGGGTTCTGCGAGCGGGGCCCCATCGTGGTGGTGCGGCCCCAGGGCCTCTTCTACCCGGGGCTCAAGCCCGAGGATGTGCCCAAGCTAGTGGAATCCCTGCGGCGGGAGACGGTGCTGGAGGAGTTCCTCTACGTGGACCCGGTTTCCGGGGAAAGGATCGCCCGCGAGGAAGAGGTCCCCTTCTACCGGAGGCAGCGGCGGGTGGTCCTGGGCGCCAACGGGCACATCGATCCCACCTCCGTCCGGGACTACCTCGCCATCGGGGGGTATTCGGCCCTGGCCAAGGCCCTCACGGAAATGTCCCCGGAGGAGGTGATCGAGGAGGTGAAGCGGTCCGGGCTCCGGGGCCGGGGAGGGGCCGGGTTCCCCACCGGGCGCAAATGGGAGTTCTGCAGGAAGGCCAAAGGCCCGAAGAAGTACGTCATCTGCAACGCCGACGAGGGGGACCCCGGGGCCTACATGGACAGGAGCGTCCTCGAGGGAAACCCCCATTCGGTGATCGAGGGGATCGTGATCGGGGCCTACGCCGTGGGCGCCGATGAGGGGTACGTCTACGTCAGGGCGGAGTACCCCCTGGCGGTGAAGCACCTGCGGATCGCGATCCGGCAGGCAGAGGAGCTGGGCCTCCTGGGGGATGACATCCTGGGCTCCGGTTTCTCCTTCCGCCTCCACGTGTTCGAGGGGGCGGGGGCGTTCGTCTGCGGGGAGGAGACGGCGCTTTTGGCCTCCATCGAGGGCCGCCGGGGACAGCCCCGGCCCCGACCCCCGTTCCCCGCCCAAAAGGGCCTGTGGGGGAAACCCACCAACATCAACAACGTGGAGACTTGGGCCAACGTCCCCCATATCATCCGGAACGGGGCCGATTGGTTCCGCTCCATTGGGACCGAGACGAGCCCCGGTACCAAGATCTTCTCCCTCACCGGAAGGGTCAGGAACACGGGCTTGGTGGAGGTGCCCATGGGGATCTCCCTGCGGGAGATCATCTTCGACATTGGGGGCGGCCCCCCGGAGGGGAAGCGGTTCAAGGCGGTCCAGATCGGGGGCCCCTCCGGCGG
>DQVA01000213.1 GCA_015661965.1 Candidatus Bipolaricaulota bacterium | reverse complement strand
GGACTTCTTCGGGTATGAGCTCCCGCCGGAGTTGGTGGAGGAAATCGGTCGGTGAAACGGCGGATCCCCTGGGGGCTCCTGTTCGTCCTGCCCGTGGCGGCGGTGCTGCTGTCCCTGGTCGTGGGCCGCTATCCGGTGGGGATCGGGGAGGCGATGGGAAGCCTGTGGACCGGGACCCCGCACACCGTACACACCTTGATCTTGCAGGTGAGGCTGCCGCGGGCGCTGGCCGCCGCCTTGGTGGGGATGAACCTGGCCTTGGCCGGGGCCGCCTTCCAGGGGATGTTCAGAAACCCCCTGGTGGATTCGCGCATCCTCGGGGTGAGCGCCGGGGCCGCCTTCGGGGCGGCCCTGGCCATCATCGCCGGGGTGCCCTGGTACGCCCTCGATGGCGTGTCCTTCCTGTTCGGACTGCTGGCGGTGGGACTGGTGCTGCTGGTGGCCCGGCGGTTTGGCGGCTCGATCTTGGTGCTGGTGATCTCCGGCCTCCTAGTAGGGTCACTATTCAGCGCCCTCCTGGGGGCGCTCAAGTACGTGGCGGACCCGTTGGACGAGCTCCCCGCCATCACTTACTGGCTTTTGGGGAGCCTGGCCGGGGCGAACTGGCTGGCGGTAGAGAAGCTCCTCCCCTGGACCTTGCTGGGGGCGGGGGCGTTGTTCCTGTTCCGCTGGCGGCTGGACCTCCTGTCCCTGGAGGAGCGGGAGGCGGCCTCGCTGGGGCTGGACGTGCGGCGGCTGCGCGCCGGGCTGGTGGCAGCCGGGACGCTATTGGTGGCGGCGGCGGTGTCCCAGGCGGGCATGATCGGCTGGATCGGCCTCATCACGCCCCACGCCGCCCGGGCCTTGGTGGGGCCGGCCCATGCCAGGCTGCTGCCCGCCGCGGCCGCTTTGGGCGCGTTCACCTTGGTGTCGCTTGACCTTCTGTCCCGCTCCGCCTTGGCGAGCGAAATCCCGCTCGGGGTGCTCACCGGGCTCATCGGGGTGCCGGCCTTCCTGCTCCTTTTTATGCGGTATCTAGCCCGGGGAGGCGGCTGGGGATGAGGCTCTCCGCTCACGACATCTCCTACGCCTACATCCCGGGGCGGCCGGTGCTCACCGGCCTTTCACTGGAGATTGGGGGAAAAGAGGTGCTGTTCCTCCTGGGGCCCAACGGTTCGGGGAAGACCACCCTGCTGGAGTGCCTGGGCGGGCTGCGGAAGCCCCAAAGGGGAAAGGTGCTTTTGGAAGGTCGGGATGTTTACGCCCTCCCCCCCCGGTCCCGGGCCAAGTACTTGGGGTACGTGCCCCAGGTGCATCGGCCGGTGTTCGGGTTCCGGGTATGGGAGGTGGTGCTGATGGGCCGGGCGCCGCACCTGGGGCCCCTTTCCACCCCGGGGAAGGAAGACCTGCGGGAGACGGCCTGGGCCCTGGAGGCGGTGGGGCTGGCCGGGCTTGCCGAGCGCCCCTATACAGAGCTCTCCGGGGGGGAGCTGAGGCTCGCCCTCATCGCCCGGGGGTTGGCCCAGGGGGTGAAGTTCCTGTTCCTGGACGAGCCGGACGCCCACCTGGACCCCGGCCATCAACACCGGGTGTTGGAACTCATCGGGGGCCTGGCAGAGCGGGGCCTGGCGCCGGTGGTGGCCTCCCACAACCCAAACAACGCGCTGCACTACGGGGGGCGGGTGGTCCTGTTGGGGGCGGGCAGGCTGTTGGCCAGCGGCCCCCCGGGGGAGGTCCTCACCCCAGGGTGGCTGAGGGAGCTGTACGGGGTGGAGTTCGAGCTCCTGGTGGGGGAACACGGCAGGCGGGCTTTGATCCCGGCTCAGGGGGGAAGCGACTCCAACGCCTCCACTGGAAGGGCCAGGGGCTCGGGCAGCCGATATTCCCGGGAGAGCGCCGAGAGCCTGCCCGCGGCACGGAAAGCGTGATAGGGGTCGTCGGGGAGGAAGCCCGGATCGCTTACCCACTCGATCTCCACACCGAGCTCCCCAAGTGCCCGTTCCCACTCGCCTGGGAGGACGAGGTCCTCCGAGGCAGCGTAGCTCGGGTGGAGCAGGAGAAAAACCTTGCGCGGCCGCTCCTCCCGCAGGAATTCGCGGGCAAACTCGAACGAATCCCGGGTGTTGAACACGAGGTGTAGCGGCGCGATCCCCGTCTCCTTGCTGAACTGCGCGTCCATGGTGGTGAAGCAATCGAGGATCGCGAGCCCTTCCCGGGCCCCGGCGGCGCGATAGGCCCGGTAGGCCAGGGCCGACCAGCGATCGGGGTGGGGGAGCGAAAGGCGTAGCACCAGGAAGTCATTTTCCCGTGCGAATTCCTCCGCCGCGAGGACGAAGGGCTCCGGGGTCCCCCACTCCGATTCCCGCCGCGACACAGGCTCCCCGGTGGCGGGGTACCGTCGCAGGTATTCCGCGGGGGGGACGTCCCCCAGGCCCCCGAGCTGGAGCCAGATCCCGTCGCCGAGGGCGATCTGGGGCCAGGCGTAGGTGTCCTCGGCGATCACGATCGTCCCGCCGGGACGGAGGCGCTCCCGGATGAAGGCGCGGTACGCCGCGGGGAGCTTCAGCGCCCGGATCCGGAACAGGGCGGCATTGGCCACCAGATCCCGGTCGTGCAGGGGATCGTAGTGGATGATCGCCTCGATCCCCTCCTCCCGTTGCATCCCCCGCAGGGCGGCGCGGGCGGTGGCGATGTAGGCGTCCATGTCGTCGGGGCCGATTCGGTGTCGTGCCCCGAGGAGGTAACAAGGGGGGAGAAGGGGGGCCCCGAGGAGCGCCGCAAGGTGCGCGGTGCCACCGCTCGGGTCGCCGAGGACCACGGCGTCGTAGGTGCGCGGGGGATACCGCGCCACGAAGTGGGTGAAGGGCTCTTCCGGGTCCCAGGAATCGAAGGCGGCGGGGGGATGGCCCAGCGAGAAGGACATCCCCCAGCGGACGACGGCGAGGCGCCATTCCCGGGGGAGATATCGCAGGAGCCAAAGGAAGGGGGCAGCGGCCTGGGGGTAGGGCTCCTGCAGCCCCCGCCCCCCTCCTCCCAGGGCGCGGGCCACCTCCCCCACCGCCCGGGCCGCCGAGTCGAACGCCAGCGGTCGCACTGGGGGCCGCTGTCCGGCCAGGAACACCCCCGCCAATGCCGTCGCCAAGACGAGAAACTTCACCGGAACAGCTCGTCCGCCCTCGCCAAAAGCGCCTCGGCCTGAGCCTTGGCGTGCCGATTCCAGAACGGCCAATCCCCGATCGGGGCCGCTAGCACGAACCGCAGCAGCTCCTCGAACAGCGCCCGATCCCCTACGTGCACCGCGTACCGCTCGGCGTAGGTGATGAACGGGATCAAGTAGCCGACCTGGAGCGCCAGTTCTATCGCCCGGTCCAAGTGTGCTTTCGCCTCCTCCAGGGTCGCCCCGAACAGGTGGAATTTGGTGAAGCTCACAAGCAATGCCCCGTAGTCCTCGTGGGGGCCGCCGCCGAAGTAAGCTTCGTCCAGCTCTAGCGCCCGCAGGTACAGGGTCCGCACCTTGCGGGGCATGGCGGTGGTGAGGGCATTTAGCTGGGCCACTATCCCCCCGCTGTCCACCAACATCCCCCAGCACTTGGCCGTCCAGTACAGGGCAGCCACGTCCTCCGCGGCCCGGATCAGTTCCTCGAACTCCTCCGCCCCGGCGCCCTTGGCCCCGGCCAATCCATCGAACCCGAGGGCGGTAAAGCCCAGGTCCGCCCCCCGCCGGAACTCACGGCGTTTGGCCTCCAGGTCCTCCGTGATGATCGCGAGCTCGTAGTGGAGCTGGGCGAGTTGGGCCATCAGGTCCACCCGGTCCGGGGCCAACGCCAGGGCCTGCTCCAGGAGATCGATGGCCAGCCTCAGGTTCTCCGGGATATACCGGTTGGGCAGCAGGGCCTGAGCTTGGGTCACCAGTGCGTCCACCGATTGGGCTATCCCAACCGCGCCGATAAACAGCGTCAATAGCACCAGCATCCATCCCTTCAGCATCCGCGCCTCCTTTCCTTGCGGTCCCTCCGAAGCTTCAGCTATAATTCTTGCGTCGGGTCCCGTCGTCTAGCGGCCTAGGATACCGGGCTCTCATCCCGGCGACAGGGGTTCAAATCCCCTCGGGACCACCAACTAAGGCGGCGATCGCCTGGGCCAGGCGGTCGGCCGCCTTTTCAAACGACAGCGTTTGCGCGAATTCCCGTGCCCTTTGGCCCATTTCCAAGAGCGCCTCGCGGTGGCGCAATAGCGTCCGCAATCCCCCATAAATCCCGAGAGGGGATGCCTCCACCACCCGGCCGAACTCCGGCCGGACCAGGTCCGCCGCCGACCGGTGGGGGGTGGTGAGGACCGGGAGCCCCGCGGCCATCGCCTCAAGCAGGGTGAGCCCATAGGACTCGTGTCGGGAGGGGAACACATACAGATCCGCGGCCCGGAAGAAGGCCGCCTTCCTGGCCCCGGAGACGTACCCGGGGAAGTGTACACGCACCCGTCTAAGCCGACGGGCCAGGCGCTCCAGGCGCCACATGTACCTCCGGCCGTGGATGAACGCCGGCGCGCCGCAGATGAACGCCACCAGCTCCGCTCCGCCCCGCCGCTCCCACTCCCGCAGCGCCTTGAGCAGCAGGTCCTGCCCCTTCTCCGGGGAGATGCGGGACAGGGAGAGGACCACCGGGGCATCTCCTTGGAGGCCATACTGGAGGCGGATGCGGGCCTCCTCCTCCTCGGTCCCGGGCGGGGGCGGCGCGGCGATGGCCCCCCAAGGGAGCACCAACACGTCCTGCTCGCTCCGCCAGGGGTAGGCCGAGAGGAGCACCTCCCGCATCCCGCGGGAGGGCACCACCAGGAGGTCGCAGTGCCGGACGCAGGCTTCTTGCTTCTGGAAGATGAGCCTAGCTACGTCCGGGAGCAGCCGGGCCAGGCGGGCCCGCTCCAGGCCCCGCCAGCAGGCGGCCAGGCGAGGCGCCGAAATGAGGCCCCGCCCATAAATGCGGGCCGCGTAGTCCACCACGTCCACGTGGAAGATGGCCGCCTGTCGGTAGCCCAGACGCGCGATGGCGCCAAAATCCCCGGCCTCAGCGATGTCGTTGTGCAGGACACACACCTTGCGGGGATCGCATTCCCGCGCCCGGGCGGCCAGGAACTCGGTCACCCCTTGCTCGAACTGGCGGGAGAAGCGGGCATACCCCCGCACGCTGAGCTCGGTGAGGAGTCGGGGTTCGCCTGGCACATGCCAAGGGATGGCCCGGTAGTGGATCCCATCTAGGGACAGGGGATCCGGGCCTGAGCCGAGCACGGTGAGGGGAAACGGGGAGGAGGTGGCCCAGCGGCGGATGAGCTGGAGGGCCACTTGGGCCCCACCTCCAATGGGGACCTGGTGGGGATCGTACCCGAGGTGTGCGGCCGCGAAGATCACCTCCCTCACATCCCCCGGAGGGTAGGGAGGGGGGAGGGGGACGGGAATAGGGAAAGCGCACTAATCGAACTCGCTGCGACTGTCCTAGCGCCGTTCCGCTTGACCTGGAAATCGAATCCCCCTCAGCTGGGAGAAAAAATCTGTTCAGGGGGCGGGTTTGGGGGCGGAAATGAGGGCGGTGCGAGCGGCCTTTAGCTCGCCCAGCACCCCGCGCAGCTCCGCCAGCAACTCATCCCGGGGGAGGGGGGGATCTGGGATCCCCTCCCAGGCGGAGATCTCCGACTGGACTTGGGCTATGGCTTGGGAAAGCCTGGCCAGCCCTCGGTCGCGGTCGCCTTTCTCCAGCAGGTCCACCGCGCCCCGCACGGTGTCCATCACCTCCGCCAAGGAAACCAACAATTCCATCGCCGTCCTTCCCTGTTCCATCTCCCTTATTCTTCCATGTCCCGGTTGCCCTTAGCCGGGCCCTCGGTTCCGAAAAGTTCCCGCTTTATCTCCTCCAAAATCCGCGCCTTGAGGCGTGACACCTGCCGCTGGGATAGCCCCACTTCCTTCCCCACCTCGGCCTGGGATTTTTCCTGGTAAAACAGTCCTTCGATGATACGGCGCTGCAGCGTTGACAGCCGCTCCACGGCCCGGACGATCCGGACCCGGACGTCCAGAGGGATGTCGCTCTCCTTGGCCGCCAGCAACCCCTCCAGGTCGAAGTCCGGATTGGGGTCGTGGGCCCGACGGCCGGCGTCCAAGGACACGTAGGTCATGGCCTCTCGCGCTTTGAGCGCCTCCCGCACCGCCTCCGGCTTTACCTTGAGTTCCTCGGCGATCTCCTCCAGGGTAGGGGGGCGCCCCAGCCGTTGGTAAAGGCGATCTTGGGCCTCGGTGACCTTGCCCGCCAGGGCCCGGACGGCGATGGGCACGTGCACCGAGCCGTGTTTATCCCGCACGTAGTGGCGGATCTCCCCCTTTATGAGATGGGTGGCGTAAGTGGAGAATTTGGTGCCGCGGGCGAGGTCGAAGTTGGCCACCGCCCCCAGGAGGCCCAGGTAGCCGGCCTGGACCAGGTCCTCGAACGGCTCCCCGGTGAAGGTGAACTCGGCGGCGATGTACCGTACCAGTCCGATGTGGCGGCGGACGAGCTCCTCCCGGATGGCCTCGGCCCGGTCCTGGTCCCCTTGGGCCTCGGCTTCCCGAAGTTGTTCCAGCAGTTCCTCGGTGGAAAAGCGGCCGAACCCGGTTTTGAAGGTGCTCATGTTGCGTCCCAGGCTAGCGGGTCCCGGTGGGGAGGGCGCTCCACGACGGGCCTATTTTTGGGGGCGCGTTTCCCCTGAAAGGGGGTCACCCGGGACAAGCCGGCCTAGCCTGGCCGCCAAGGTGGCCCCCGGTGGCGGCCGTGGGGCGGGAACAGGATGTGGGTCCCCCCCTCCAACACCAGGGCCTTGCCATGGACCAGGGCATCGGCCACCTTGGCCCGGGCCGCGGAAAGCAGCCGCTGCACCGTGCCCCGGGACACGCCCATCCTAGCCCCGGCCTCCTCCTGGGACAGGCCGAGGAGGTCGCACAGGCGCAGGGCCTCCAGCTCGTCCAGGCCCAGCGGAATCCTGGGCAGCCGCCCCAGCGGAGCCCCGGCGGGCTTGTACACCCGTTGGGGCGGGGGGCCCTGACACCAGCG
>DQVA01000025.1 GCA_015661965.1 Candidatus Bipolaricaulota bacterium | reverse complement strand
GGAAGGTTCCTGAGCTCGAATACCGGATCGGAGACGACGAAATAGCGAAAGTCGGGGTGCAGCATCTCCCGCCAGATCTTGAGCCCCTCGTCCCCCCGTCGCACCAGCACCCCGATGTCGATCCTGATGATCAGCCACCCGAGCCAGATGGTGAGGGCCACGAGGAGCAGGGACATGAGTCCCCACTGGGAAAGCCAGGCCTTGCGCCGGCCGGCCAGCCGCACGGAGGGGGCGGGCTGCACCACCGTGCCCACCGCCCGATCGTGCCAAGGCCGGTCCGGGGAGAACCAGATCCCCAGTCCCGCCGGGAGCACCGACAAGTGCCACAGGAGGGCCCGCTTGATCCGCTGACCTAAGGTGGGTGGGGCCCCGTCCGCCCCCCAGATCTCGTACCCGAACGCCCGCAGCCCCAGGCTGCGCCCTAGGTTCCGGGACCAGATCGCCATCTCCAACGTGCCGACGATGGCAAGGGGCCAGCCCCAACTGGGCAAGGTGAGGGTGGAGTAGAACCGCTCCAGGGGCACGGTCCACCAGTACTTGTTGAGGAGGTACATCACCCCGTAGGCGATGTAGCCCCAGATCAGCCAGTCCAAGAAGAAAGAGGTGGCCCGGCGATGGAGGGCAGTCCAATTCAGTTTAGCAAAGGCGGCGACCACGGTGGCAGGGCTCATCGCGTAGTCATCTGATCTCGACTTGCTCGGCTTCCTCGCCGTAGATCTCCTTGAACTTGGCGTCGTCAATGGCTTCCGGTGGGCCGTCGAACACCATCTCCCCGTCCTTCAAGGCGATGATGCGGGTGCCGTAGCGGCGGGCCAGGGATAGGAAGTGGAGGCTGGCGAGCACCGTGACCCCGTCCTCCCGGTTCATCTGCTCCAGGTACTGCATCACCGAGTGGGAAGTGGCCGGGTCCAGGGCGGACACCGGCTCATCCGCCAGGAGCAGCTCCGGCTCCTGCATCAGGGCCCGGGCGATCCCCACCCGCTGCTGCTGGCCTCCGGAGAGCTCGTCCGCCCGCACGTACGCCTTCTCCAGTAGCCCCACCCGCTCCAGGTTCTTGAGGGCCAGTTCCCGGTCCCGCTTGGGGAACTTTCCCAGCAGCGTGAGGAAGGTGGGGTTGTAGCCCAGGCGGCCGGTGAGGACGTTGGTCATCACCGTGGCCCGCTTGATCAGGTTGAAGTGCTGGAAGATCATGCCGATCTTGCGCCGGACCTTCCGCATCTGTCGGGGTGAGAGGCGGGTAAGCTCGACGCCGTCCAGCCAGATCCGTCCCTTGGTGGGCTCGATGAGCCGATTTATGCAGCGGAGGAGCGTTGATTTCCCCGAACCCGACAGCCCAATCACCACCAGGAACTCACCCTTCTCCACCGTGAAGGACACGTCCTTGAGGGCGAGAACCTGTCCCCGCTCGTATACCTTGGTCAGGTGCTCGATGACTAGATACGGCTGTGCCATGGCCCTAGATGGTAAAGCACGGGGGAGGATTTTTCCTCCCCCGTGCTCGTTGCCGATGGATTACGGAGTGTTACTTCTCACACCACGGCGGGTTGGGATAGCCGACCAGGTCGCGGTAGTTGCAGTAGTAGGAGTCGTCGATCTCGGCCACCTCGTCCCATTCGTAGAAGTTGGGGTCGCCCCACAGGGCCTGGCCCTCCGGGGAGGCGATGTGGGCCTTGATGGCCTCCACGATCTGGTCCATGAGGTCCTCGGGGAAGCCGGGCGAGAAGGCGATACAGTCGTTGGGCACCGGGCCCACGGTGGCCAGGACGCCGATCCTCCTTACCACGTCCCAGGTGTCACCGTAGGTGCCCAGCTTGCCGGCCGCCCGCCTGAGGTCCACGCACTTGCCGCGGATGGCCTCCGGGAACAGGTCGTTGTTCCAGCGATCCCAGATCCAGAGCTCGGGGTCCATGCCGTAGTCCCATTGGAAGTCACATCCCAGACAAGCGGGCGGGATGGGCGGGGAGCCATAGCCGGTACAGAAGTCGCCCTGCCCCTCCAGCAGCGCCACCATGGAGTTGGTGTGGCCCCCGGACTTCACTACCCCGGAGAAGGTGATGCCGAGTTTATCGAACAGCATCTTGGGGAGTAGATAGCCGGAGGTGGAGCCCTCGTCGTTGTAGATCCACACCTTGCCGTTCAGATCCTCCACCGAGGTATAGCCGGCGTCGCGGGGCACGTAGATGCTGGAGAAGTAGTAGGGATAGCCGTAGCGGACGGCGGCCAGGCGCGGGGTGGTCTCGAAGTTGGTCTCCACCGAGATGCGCGCGTACTGGTCGGTGGTGGGAACGCCCATCACGTCGCCCTCAGCGGCCTTGAACGCCTCGATCAGGGCCGCGTAATCCGGCATCACCCGGGGCTCGATGTAGAGGCCGGTCATCTGACCGATGGCGGCCGCGATCTGCTGGGCGATCTCCACGATCACCGCCGGGTTGGTGGAAGGCGGGAACACCCAGATGATCGGATGATCTCGCGTCCCGAGCTCTTGGCCCAGGCCCAAGGCCCCCAGGGCAAACGCCCCGATAAGCGCTACTAGCAGGATCCTACGCACACTACCACCTCCTTGAGGATTTTGCTGCCTCACCATTATACTGCCCGGCCCACCTCCCAGGCTCATCGGCCCCGCAGGGCAGCGATACGCTCGGCAACCGCCCTCCTCCAGGGCGGCCAGGTCAGAAGGGGCCCGCTCCAGCACCTCTCCCAGCCCCCATAGCGGACGCTCCCCGGCAGGGCCCCCAAGTGCACCATCCCAACAAGCGGCTTCTCCACGGGGAACACCGCATCAAACATGCCCATCCCCCGCGATCACCCCCTCCAGGGCGGCCAGGGACTCCCGGAGGCGGTCCTTATCGAAATCAAGATAAATCCCGGCGACCCGCTCCCG
>DQVA01000058.1 GCA_015661965.1 Candidatus Bipolaricaulota bacterium | reverse complement strand
CATTTTGAGCCCCGGCTGTCCCTGGAGGAGGAGCTGCCGGGGGTGATCCCCCGGCTCCAGTCGTTGGCCCAGTGGCTGGCACAGGAGGATCTCCCCTCAGGGGAGCGGGAGGTACTCAGGTTTTCCTTTACCAACGTGAGCGTGTTCCTGGCCTTGTCCCTGGAGGCGGCCCTGCGGGGAACCAGGGTCCGCAGCCTGATCCCGGGGACGATGAGCATGCGTACCGCTTACGCGCTGCTGCTGGCGGCCTTGGGCCCAGAAGAAGAGGAGCTGGCCTATTTGGGGGGGATCAGGCCGCTCCTCCTCCGCTACCGGCCCCTGCTCGCGGAACTACCCTAGCCGGGGCCGCACTTCTCCTTCAGTCCCTCCGGATCCTTGATGATGATCTGGTAACGCCGCTTGGAAAGCAGGCCCTCCCGGGCGAACCTGTTCAGGGCCATGGTGGTGTTCTCCCGCGCCGAGCCGATCATCTCCGCCAGATCCCGGTGTGTCAGCCGGAAGCTGATCAGGATCCCGTCCTTGGTCTTCACCCCGTACTCATGCGATAGCCGCAAGAGCTGCCGCGACAGGCGCGCCTGGATATCCCGGAAGGCCAAGTCCTCCACGATCTCCTCCAGGTCGCGGATCCACAGGCCGAAAAGCTGCAGGAGCTGGTACAGCACGTCGGGCCGATCCCGGATCCAGGCGATCATGACCTCGCGGGAGATCCTGATCAATACGGACTCCTCCAGGGCCTCGGCGTGGTGGCGCCTCCTGCGTTCCCCGACCAGGGCCATCTCCCCGAACAGCTCCCCCGCCGCCCTCAGGGCCAGGGTGATGCGTTTGCCGGAGGGGTCCAGGTAGGAGAGCTTCACCTTCCCCTCCTCCACAAAGTACACGGAGTTACTGGGGGTGCCGGGGTAGTAGATGGTTTCCCGGGCCGGGATCTCCTCCCGTTCTCCCTGTTCGAGCAGGGGTTCGATCCCCTCGATCAACCATTTCTCCTGTACGTTTTGCATGGCGATGGGAGCCTACCTGGGGGGCGGCTTGGGCCAAAGGAAGGTGGGTGCACTGGGAGGGAAGCTCCAGGGCTTGGGGGAAAGAAAAACGTCCGGTTTCGGACGTGCGCAGGTACCGTGGACAGGGCACGGACGGGTCTCATCGGGGGAAAGGCTGGCGTCAAGCCAAGGTTCTCCCTAGAAAGGAGGTGATCCAGCCGCACCTTCCGGTACGGCTACCTTGTTACGACTTCACCCCCCTCGCGAAGGATACCCTCGGCGCCCTCTTCGGACGACTTCAGGTACCCCCCACTCGGTTGGTGTGACGGGCGGTGTGTACAAGGCCCGAGTACGTATTCACCGCGGTGTGGCTGACCCGCGATTACTAGCGATTCCGGCTTCATGCAGGCGGGTTGCAGCCTGCAATCCGAACCATGCCCGGCTTTGATGGGATTGGCTCCCCCTTGCGGGTTCGCGACCCATTGTACCGGGCACTGTAGCATGTGTGTCGCCCCGGGCATAAGGGCCATGATGACTTGACGTCATCCCCTCCTTCCTCCGGCTATTCGCCGGCAGTCCCGCCAGAGTCCCCGGCACCTAAAAGGTCCGCTGGCAACTGGCGGCAGGGGTTGCGCTCGTTCCGGGACTTAACCCAACGTCCCACGACACGAGCTGACGACAGCCATGCAGCACCTGTGCTGGCTCCCAGGCGCCCGAAGGCCCTGGGTCCCTTCCCTTTCGGGTCGGTACCACCAGCATGTCAAGCCCGGGTAAGGTTCTTCGCTTAGCATCGAATTAAACCACATGCTCCACCGCTTGTGCGGGCCCCCGTCAATTCCCTTGAGTTTCAGCCTTGCGGCCGTACTCCCCAGGCGGTGGGCTTAACGCGTTAGCTGCGGCACCGACCCAGTGACGGGCCGACACCTAGCCCACATCGTTTAGGGCGTGGACTACCCGGGTATCTAATCCGGTTTGCTCCCCACGCTTTCGCGCTTCAGCGTCAGGAGCGGCCCAGAAGGTTGCCTTCGCCATCGGGGTACCGGCCAGTATCTACGCATTTCACCGCTACTCTGGCCGTTCCACCTTCCTCTGCCGCCCTCTAGCCCGGCAGTATCGCCCGACCTCCCCCAGTTGAGCCAGGGGCTTTCACAGGCGACTTGCCGAACCGCCTAGACGCCCTTTACGCCCAGTGATTCCGGGTAACGCTCGCCCCCTACGTCTTACCGCGGCTGCTGGCACGTAGTTAGCCGGGGCTTATTCCTGGGGTACCGTCATCGGCGGGACATTGCCTCCCCGCCTTATTCTTCCCCCAGAAAAGGGGTTTACACCCCGAAGGGCTTCGTCCCCCACGCGGCGTCGCTGGGTCACCCTTGCGGGCATTGCCCAAGATTCCCCACTGCTGCCTCCCGTAGGAGTCAGGGCCGTGTCTCAGTCCCCATGTGGGGGGCCACCCTCTCAGGCCCCCTACCCGTCATCGCCACGGTGGGCCGTTACCCCACCGTCTAGCTGATGGGCCGCAGCCCCCTCCCCGCGCGGCGCCCGAAGGCACCTTTACTTCTAGGACCTTTTGGCCCCGGAAGACCATCGGGTATTAGCCCGGGTTTCCCCGGGTTATCCCCGTCGCGGGGGCAGGTTAGCTACGTGTTACTCACCCGTTCGCCGCTCCGTAACCCAGTTCCATCCCCGAAGGGACTTCACCGGGTCCGATCGCACGACTTGCATGTGTTAGGCGCGCCGCTAGCGTTCACCCTGAGCCGGGATCATACCCTCTCGATTTAGCCTCAAGGGATCCGATGAGAATATCCCGTCCTTGCTCTGTCCACTTGTCAAAGACCAGCCTTTCCCGTGGAACGCCCGAACTGGGCACTCCAAGTATAGCACCCACCCTGCCGGCGGTCAACCGTCCTTGCCCGCCTTGCGGGGGTGGGGCAGGATGATGCCCATGGACCGATCCCTTGTCAAGGTGGCGGTGCTGTGCGGGGGCGATTCCCCGGAGCGGGAGGTGTCCCTCCGCTCCGGACAGGGCGTCCATGCCGCCCTGAAAAGAAGAGGCTTCTCTGCCGCACTTATCGAGATCGACTCCTACGACGGCCTGCCCCAACGCCTCTCCCCCTTCCCGGTGGTCTTCAACATCCTGCACGGGGGGGCGGGGGAGGACGGCACCGTCCAGCTCCTTTTGGAGCTATTGGGGAAGTCCTACGTGGGCTCAGGTCCCTTGGCCTGCGCCCTGGCCATGGACAAGCACGCCACCCATCAGCTCCTCTCCGCCAAGGGGCTCCCAGTCCCAGACTGGCTCACCTACCCAGGCGAGGGGTTGGAGAGCTTCCTGGCCCGGGCAGCGGAACTGGGCTTCCCCCTGGTGATAAAACCCCGGGACCAGGGCTCCAGCGTGGGGCTTTTTCTGGTGCATGACAGAGGTGAGCTGGCTTCCCGAGCTCAAGAGGTGCTGGAGAAATTCGGCAGCCTCCTCATTGAGAAGTACATCGCGGGCCGGGAGCTCACCTGTGCTCTATTGGAAGGGGATTCCGGGGTGGAGGCCCTTCCTCTGGTGGAGCTGCGGCCCAAACGGGGGGCGTTGTTCGATTGGGGGGCCAAGTACTCCCCGGGGGCGTGCGAGTTCATCTGCCCGGCGGAGCTCCCCGCCGGGGAAGCGGCCCGGGCGGCCGAGGTGTCCAAACAAGCCTTCATGGCACTGGGGTGCCGGGACTTCGCCCGGGCTGACCTGCGCCTGGCCCCGGACGGCACCCCTTTCGTGCTGGAGGTCAATACCCTCCCCGGACTGACCGAGCTGTCCACCTTCCCCCGGGCGGCGGCCGCCGCCGACATCCCCTACGATGGGCTGGTGAGCCGGCTGGTGGACCGTGCCCTGGCCCGGTTGCCCATCCCCGATCCCACCGGGTAGAGTTAGCCCACACGGAGGTGGTCGCCTTGAAGATAAAGTGGTTCGGGCATGCCTGCTTCCTCATCACTACCGCCGACGGGGTGAAGCTCCTCACCGACCCCTTCGACGAGTCGGTCCCCTACCCGTTCCCCGGGGAGCCGGTGGACATCGTCACCGTGTCCCACGATCACTTCGACCACAACGCGGTGGCCCGCGTCAAGGGAGGGCCACAGGTGGTCCGGGGGCTGGGCGAGCACCAGGTGAAGGGGGTTTCCATCTGGGGCATCCCCTCGTTCCACGACCAGAAGGGCGGTCGAGAACGGGGGCGCAACACGATCTTCCGCATCCAGGCCGACGGGCTTACCTTGGCCCACTTCGGCGACCTTGGGCACACCCTCAACGCCGAACAGCAGAAGCCCCTCCACGGGGTGGAGGTGGCCCTGCTCCCGGTGGGCGGGCACTTCACTATCGGCCCCAAGGAGGCGGTGGAGGTGATCCACATGCTGCCCCAGCTGCGGGTGGTGATACCCATGCACGTGAAGACCGACCTCATCAAGGATTGGCCCATCGCCCCGGTGGGGGAATTTTTGGACCTGGTAGATCTGCCGGTGCGGCGGCAGGAGTCCAGCGAGGTGGAGATCACCAGGGAGTCGTTGCCCGGTGAAAAGGAGGTGTGGGTCCTCAGCCATGCCTAACGTATCCCGTCGGAGCGCTACCGCCCCCATGTCGCCCATCCGGCGCCTGGTGCCACTGGCCAACGAGGCCAAGCGGAAGGGGAAAAAGGTGTATCACCTGAACATCGGGCAGCCCGATATCCCCACGCCGAAGGAGTTCCTGGACGGGGTAAGGTCCGCCCCGGTGGAGGTGCTCGCCTATTCGCCCTCTCAAGGGCTGCCCGAGGCGATAGAGGCCTTCCTCTCCTATTATCGGGAATGGGGCATCACCCTGTCCCCGGAGGAGATCCTGATCACCACCGGGGGTTCGGAGGCAGTGCTGTTCGCCCTGAACGTGGCCTGTGATCCCGGGGATCAGGTGATCGTCCCCGAGCCCTTCTACCCGAACTACAACGGGTTTTCTCGTCTGGCCGAGGTGGAATTGGTATCCCTCACCACCTCCCGGGAGGACGGGTTCCACCTGCCCCCGCAGGAGGAGATCGAGCGGCTGATCACCGCCAGGACGCGGGCCATCCTGTTCTCCAATCCCGGCAACCCCACCGGGGCCGTGTATCGGGAGGAGGAACTGGGGCTGCTGGCGGAGCTAGCCCTGAAACACGATCTTTTCCTGATAGCCGACGAGGTATACCGGGAGTTCGTGTACGTGGGGGTCCACAGGAGCGTGCTCTCGCTCCCCGAGCTTGGGAATCACGCCATCATGGTGGACTCTATTTCCAAGCGGCTGTCGGCCTGTGGGGCCCGGATCGGGGCCATCGTGTCCCGCAATCCCAAGGTGATGGACGCGGCCCGCCGCTGTGCCATGGCGCGGCTGTCCCCGCCCACGTTGGAGCAGCTGGGGCTGGTCGCGTTCATGGGCCATCCCCGCCACCGCCAGGTCCTCCAGGAGATGGTGGAGGAGTACCGACGGCGCCGGGAGGTGTTGGCCCGGGAACTGGCGCTCATCCCGGGGGTGAGCTTCCAGCTCCCGGAGGGGGCGTTTTACATGATGCTGGGCCTTCCGGTGGACGACGCCGAGGCGTTCGTGCGCTGGATGCTCACCGACTTCCCCGGAGAGGAGACGGTGATGCTGGCCCCGGGGGAGGGCTTTTATAAGACCCCGGGCTTGGGGCGGGACGAGGCCAGGATCGCCTACGTGCTCAACGAGCATGATCTGCAGCGGGCGTGCGAGGTGCTGAAGCGAGGTCTTGAGAGCTATCAGGAGGTGGCCCCCAAGGCACCGGTGTGAAGGGGAAGCTGCGGCTGGACCAGCTACTTGTGGCGCGGGGCCTGGCCGAGTCCCGCGCCAAAGCCCAGGCCCTCATCCGGGCCGGCCAGGTGCTGGTGGACGGCCAGCTGCGGGACAAACCGGGCTCCCTGGTGCGGGAGGACGCCGAGGTCTTCCTCAAAGAGAAGCCCCGCTACGTGTCCCGGGGCGGGGACAAGCTGGCCGCTGCCCTGGAAGCCTTTGGGATAGACCCAAAGGGGAAGGTGTGCCTGGACATCGGGGCCTCCACCGGGGGGTTCACCGATTGCCTCCTCCAGCACGGGGCAAGGAAGGCCTACGCGGTGGACGTGGGGAGGGGCCAGCTCCACTGGAAGCTCAGGACGGATCCCCGGGTGGTGGTGCGGGAGGGGCTCAACGCGCGGTATCTTTCGGTTGAGGACATTGGCGAACCGGTGGACCTGGTGACGATCGACGTCTCGTTCATCTCCCTGCGGCTGGTGCTCCCGCCCCTCAAGGGGATTGTGAAGCGCGACGGGGATGTGATCGCGTTGGTAAAGCCCCAGTTCGAGGCCGGCCGGGGCCAGGTGGGGCGGGGTGGGGTGGTGCGGGACCCGCGGGTGCACCGGGAGGTCCTCCAGGGGATAGCCGAGTTCGTGGAGGAGCTGGGTTGCTCGGTGGCCGGTGCCATCCGCTCTCCCCTGCGCGGGCCGGCCGGGAACGTGGAGTTCCTTTTCCACATCCTGCCCCGCCCGGGGGCGTCCTCTCCGCTGAACTGGCAGGAGCTCATCCAGGCGGCTGACCCGGGACCAGGGGCCTAGAGGTACTTCTGGTGTGGTGCTGAAGGCCGCCTCAGTGGGATCCTAAAGGGTGACGCGGCCTTTGATGGCTCGGCCCAGTGTGATCTCGTCCGCCGACTCCAGGTCGCGGCCCACCGGAACCCCGTGGGCGATTTGGGATACCCGTACCCCTAGGGGCTTGAGGAGCCGCAAAAGGTGCATGACGGTGAGGTCACCTTCCACCTTGGGCTCCAGGGCCAGGATCACCTCCCGGACCCCCTCCTCGCGCACCCGTGCAAGCAGTGGCTCTATCGCCAGGTCCTCCGGCCCCACCCCGTCCGCGGGGGAGATGAGCCCGCCCAGCACGTGATATAGCCCGCGGAACTCCCCGGTGCGCTCTATGTGCTCGATCTCCCAGGGGCGGGCTACCACGCACAGGAGGGCCGCGTCCCGGCCGGGGCTGGCACAGATGGGACACAGCTCCCCCTCGGCGAAGTTGCCGCAGCGCCGGCAACGGCGGATCCGGGAGTGGAGCCCCCCGAACGCCTCCGCCAACCGGGCCGCTTCCTGGGGTTTGGTGAGGAGGAAAAAGGCGATGCGCTCGGCGGAGCGGCGGCCGATCCCAGGGAGCCGCGTCAAAGCGGCGATCAGCTCCTCCAGCGGCTTGATCACGGCAGCATCCCCGGGGGCATCCCCCCGGTCAGCTCGGACATGGTCTCCTGAGCGAGCT
>DQVA01000291.1 GCA_015661965.1 Candidatus Bipolaricaulota bacterium | reverse complement strand
GTGGCCGTCGTGGTGCTCCTGCCGGGGAAAGCCCCATCAGGGGGTAAGCGCATCGGGGAGAAAGCGCACTTCTCCCTTGGTTCCTTGCGGTTCCGGGACTAAACTTATTTATCATGGCAAGAAAGGGCTGGCGGCTGGCTCTGGCCTTGGTCGTATTGGGCGGGTTTTTCCAGCTTGCCTTTGCCCTGCGTACCCCTCCGCTGCCCGGCTGTTTCAGCCGCGGGCTGGCGATTGCGGAAACAGACCAGCGTGAGCCCCCCACTCTCCTCCCTCGCCCCGGAGGCACCTGGCTTGCCTGGACAGATGGGAGCGGGACAGCCCCCCTGATCCTCTTTACCACGGTGGACGTAGCAGGCCGCCCTTCCGTCCCCAGCCCCCTGGAGCTGTCGCTGGCTTCGGCCTCCCAGCCTCTGTTCTTGGAGGTGGCGGGGTTGCCATGGTTGGTGGTGGCAGGCCGGCAATCCCCGGAAGCGTCCCGCCGGGTGTTCGGCATCCCATTGGGCGAACGGGGGAGGCCAGCCCGGGTTCCCGTTCCCCTTACCCCGCGTGAAGTCCCGGATGTCCGCAGCTACACGGCTGCGGTCACCTCGCTGGGGATCTGGATCGCCTACGTGGACCGGGCTGGGGATGTGTGGCTGAGCCTGTTCCGGCCAGACACGGAAGAGGTAACCCAGTGGCGGCTTGGTAGCGGTCCGGATAGGCCGGCGATGGCAGCCGAGGGAGAGGTGGTTCACGTGGTGTTTCGGCTGGGGGAAGCCGGTTCCGTGTATGCTCTTGCCTATGTGCGGGCTGATGAAACCGGGCCCTCTCCTCCTTTTGTGATCGAACAGGTGCCGCTGGGCATCGGATCCGTGCCTTCCCCGCCCACTCTGTTCCTGTCCAGGGAACGTTTGTATGCGGCGGTAGGATTAGAACATCGAGGTGGGGAACTAGCCGGGACCGCTGAAGTGGTGCTCGCCGCCTTCCCCCACCCTGAACCCTCCCAGGTCGCCTCTTATAGGTTGAGCTTGCCCGGCGTATTCCCGCAGGAGCATCCCTATGAGTGGGAGGGCTTGGTTCTTGCTCCTTTGTCTTTCCCAGAAGCGATCCGGCCGACCGACCTATATCAGCCCCGCGGTGTTCCCGGGGTAGGTGAACTGGGGCTGCTAGTGGTGGGGGCAAAGCTCTACAGTGGGGGGCAAGGGCAGGTACAACCGGTGCTGGTCGCCTTTCGGGACGGGGTTCCATTTGCCTGGACCCCCATCGCTAAAACTCGCTCCTTCACGTACTTCACAGGGCTGAGGGCTTCCTCCCGCGGTTGGCATGCCGCCTGGGTGGACATGTTGGGCTACGGGGAGTACCGGATTTATTATGCTTCCACCGCGGAAGGAGAGCAGGACCTCCTGAATCGGTTAGGTTTGGACGATGCGGTCTACTTCCTCGGTACCATCGCCATGGGATTGGTGGGGGGGCTGGCCTTGATCCCGTTGTTCCTCATGGCAGGGGTGCCCGGGCTGGCGCTTTTGTTCTTCCATTATGCGGTGGGTGGGGAGGACTCGCTTCGGTACCGCTGGCCTAAGGTGCTCCTCGTCCTCGGCCTTCTCCCCTATTTGGTGTTGAAGCTGGCCCTCGCGGGTACTTTCGGAGGGGTGCCGTTTGCCCAGTGGATGTCCCAACCGGCAGCCCATCTGGCGGCCAGCGTCCTTCCCTTCATCCCTTCCCTGCTTGGTTTGGGGGCCATGCTGATCTATTGGCGGAAGGTGGGCGAACCTACCCTGCTACCGGCGTGGGGTACGTT
>DQVA01000065.1 GCA_015661965.1 Candidatus Bipolaricaulota bacterium | reverse complement strand
TGGGGCAACCCCGCCAGGTCCCCAAACGCCCGCCCCTTGGGGTCGATGAGGACCAAGGCCAGCTCCCCCGGCCGGGGGTGGCGGAGGGCCAGGCTAAGGACCATCGTGCGCAGCAGGGCGGTCTTGCCCGAGCCGGTGGTCCCGGCCACCAGCACGTGGGCCACGTCGGGGGCCGGGAGACGGAGCAGCAGCGGCACCCCGCCGTCGTCCAGGCCCAACACCACCGTCACCGGGGGCACATTCCGCAGCCCCCGCAGGAGGGGGAGCAGGAGGACCGGGCGGGGGTCGTCCCGGGGGACCTCCACCGCCACCGCCGCGCCCCGCCGGGCGACCCGCACATTGGGGGCTTCCAACGCCACCGCCAGCTCCTCGGAGAGGTTCTTGATGGTGGAGATGCGGGCCCCCATCGCCGGGACGACCTGAAAGCGGATCCAGCGGGGCGTCACCGTCCCGCCGGTGACCCGGCCCGGCACCTTGTGCTGGGCCAGCACCGCCTCGATCCGGTCCGCCTGATACTCAAGCATACGGTGGATACTCATTGAGGGCCTCCCTTTTCCGTGTTTCGTGGTATACTGGAGCGGGGGCGGGAAAAGGCGAGGGCCTCCGCCCGCCCCCGGCCCAGGGTGGTCCCGTCACCCTGGGCACTTTTTGCAGCATCTACAGCTCTATCTCTCCTTCGTTCCTAGGAGGGGGGAGAATCACCCCGCTTCCCCCTGTCGGCGGCATACCGGGCAGGAAAATCTGCTGTACCGCGGCCCGCTGGGGCTGTTGCCGTAACCGGTGCGCCGCGGTCACCCGAATATCGGCGGTATCCCGCGCCGCCCGGGAGACTGCCTCGACCCCCTGCGTCAGCCCGGCGATCTGCCCCCGGGCCTCGATGCGTCCCAGGTGATACGCGATGAACACGGCCATCGGCAGTGCCACCGTCGCCAGCCCTGCCCACCACCGCAAGGCGGTGGGGCTTGCGTGCAGCAAGGCGTAGATGAGTGCTCCAATGAAGCCGAGCACCAGGAGGAGCCCAACGGCACCGATGGCGATCAGGGCTTCGGTTTGCCAATCCAGTCGTTTCCTGTTGGTCTTGGTCTTGGCACTCATCACCCCTCCATGCTAACGGCGCTTTCTGCCTGCCTGCCTACTTGTTGAACATACACTCTATGGGCAATCCCCGCCCTTTTCCCGGAGAAGGTGTGTGTCCTGGAAGTAGGCAGGCAGGCAGGTTAACAGCACAATCACGTCAACGATCTCGCCGGGCCATGTGCCCTTGTGGTTCGAGCCATTGTCCACGGAAACCTCGCCTCCCTCATCTACCACATCCATCACCTTATCCAAACGAAACCCCAGCTTGCGCAGCTCGGCTAGCTGCTCTCGACAAAGACGCAGGAGCCGATCCGCCCGCACGGAGCCGGGCCGCCCCAGGCCCGCCTGATCGAGTGATTCCTGCAACCGGGGCCGTCCCCACTCCTGGTGAGCGGCCACCAGCCCGTGAGCCAGCTCCTCTCCGTTGTAGGACCAACGCGGGCCAGGCGTCTGTTGACCCAGATCTTCTGCCCGAAACGGGGGCCAGGTGTCCAGGATGGGAGGCTGGCGCTCCTCTTCCTCCAGGTCCCCTTGCTCGACCAGCACCAGTTGGGTACGGTGGACCATATGAGCGCCGATGGTGTAGGCGTCTCCGGCGCCGGTCAGCCGGTCGGCGCGGGGGATGGGAGCGCCGATGACGATCTCGCTCGCCTTCGCGTCCAGCACTTTCAGCGCGATCCGCCCCGGCAAGTTGCGCCGTGTGGCCCGCTTGTCCTCGCCAAAGGCGTCAACGGTGGGGTGATGCGTCGCCAAGATCGCGTGGATCCTCGCAGCCCGTCCCTTACTCACAATCCGGCTGATGAGCTCCGCCACCGTCGGGTCCGTGGTGGCATCCTGGAACTCGTCGAACAGGACGAGGATGTGCGGGAAATGCTGAGCCACCCTCTCCCCTTGCCGGGACATCTCCCCGTACCGCTGCAGTAGCTCGTTGTAGACCCATCCAAGCGCATCACGTATGGTGTCCACGTCTGTCGCCAGCGGGCCAACCACACCGGGCAGGTTCACCAGCGGGAACAG
>DQVA01000152.1 GCA_015661965.1 Candidatus Bipolaricaulota bacterium | reverse complement strand
CACGACGTCCTCATCGCCCTGGGCATCTTTTCCCTGCTTCAGGTGGAGATCAACCTGCCGGTGATCGCTGCCTTCCTCACCATCGTCGGCTATTCCCTCAACGACACCATCGTGATCTACGACCGGGTACGGGAGAACTTGAAGTTAATGAAGAAGGCCCCCGTCTTCGACGTTATCAACCGGTCAGTGAACCAATCCCTGACCCGGACCATCAACACCTCTCTCACCACCTTCATCCCGGTGGTTATCCTGTTCGCCCTGGGCGGGCCCACCCTGCGCCCGTTCGCCCTGGCCCTGCTCATCGGGGTCATCGTGGGGACATACTCCTCCATGTATGTAGCCAACCCCATCCTGTATTGGTGGACCAAGGCGGCGGACAAGGCCAAAGGCCGTGCCTAGACTTTCAGCTTGGCTATCAGAGTTTGGTAGAGCAGGAAGGGGACACACCACAGCCGGCGGACGCGGCGGGGCTGGACGGCGGCCCGCCATAGCCACTCCAGGCCCCAGTTTCGCAATGGAAGCGGTGCCCGGGGGACCCGAGCGGCCCAGAAATCCAACGTCCCCCCCACCCCCATGAGGAGTCCTGCTCCACACCCACGATTCCCCAGGATCCACTGCTCCTGTTTGGGAAACCCCATGCCCACGAAGACCAGATCCGGCCGTAGCTCCGCGAGTTCCGGAAGGGGACCGGAGAAGTAGCCGTGCTGCCTGCCCACGATCCGAAGGCGGGGCAGCCGCTGGGTGAGCCTCCAGGCGGCCGCTTCGGCCACCCCAGGCCGCCCCCCGAGGAGGTACACCGTTCGTCCCTCTTCCCGCGCCCGGACACACAGGGCCCAGGCCAAGTCCGCCCCGGGGACCCGGGGTAGCGGCGCCCCCAGGCTGCGGGCGGCGAAGGCCACCCCCGCCCCGTCACAGGCCACCAAGTCCGCCTCCCGGTACAGGTCGGCCAATTCCGGCGCCAAGATCGCCCGACTTACGGCCCAAGCGTCCGGCGTAAACAGGGCGATTCCCCGCTGGCCCCGCCGGAGGCGCGAAAACACCTGCTCCACAAACTCGGGAAGGCCGAGCCTGGAAAAGGGGATGCCGAAGAGTTCCACCCACCCGGCCCCAAGCCGCAAGGGCTTCGGGGGGCCCACCAGCGCCCGGATGAGCTTCCCCATAGAGGCCCCTCCCCGGGCCGGATTAGAGGAGCCCGGCCAGGTGTACGATCAGCAGCCAGCGGAAGCCCACCAGCTGCACGAAGGCCCCGTACGCCCCCCGGAACACCAGCTCCAGCGCCCCGATGATGAGCAGCACCATCACGATCACTATCCCCCACTGCTCCAGCCGGGCCAGCTGCAGCCGCCACCGGAGGGGGAGGAAGTAGGAGAGCACGCGGGAGCCGTCCAAGGGCGGCACCGGGAGCAAGTTGAACGCCCCCAGCACCAACGAGAGCAGCACCACCATGCCCAAGAAGTAGAGGACCCAAGGGTTGGTGAACCCCAGGGCGATGAATCCGCGGCCCAGCCCGGCAGCGGCCAGGGCCATGGCGAAGTTGGTGGCCGGGCCGGCCAACGCCACCCACAACATCCCCTGCCAGAGGTCGCGGAAGTAGCGGGGATTTATGGGCACCGGCTTGGCCCAGCCGAACACGATTGGGAAGCCGAACAAGCGCCTTAGGACGAGCAGGGCGGCGGGGAGAAGCAGCGACCCGATTGGATCCAAGTGTCGGATGGGATTCAAGGAAAGCCGTCCCGCCCATTTGGCGGTGGGATCCCCCAACCGATACGCCATCCAGCCATGGGCCACCTCATGAGGGACCACACATACCAACAGGGCCCCGATCGCCAACACCCCTTCCCAAAGCTCCCTCACGCTCCCGCCCCCCCTGACACCACAATCACCCGTTCCCGTTTCACCGTGACCAACCCCGGGGGCGCCCCCTTGGGCTTCCGCAGATGACGGACTTCAGTGTAGCTCACTTCCACCTTGGGCTCACCTCGTGCCCGAGAGTGCCAGGCCGCCAGCTCCGCCGCCCGCACCAGTACCTCCTCCGGCACCTCCCTCCCCCCGGTGCTGATGAGCACGTGCGCCCCCGGCACCCCGCGGGCGTGCAGCCATAGGTCATGGGGCCGCGCCAGGCGCACCAGTTCGTCGTTCTCCCGAGCCGACCGCCCCACCCGGATCCGGAACCCCTGGACCAGCAGCTCCCGGGGCCGGGGCCGTGAAGCCCGCTTGGGCTGTCGCTCCTCGGGGAGTGCCCCCAGGGCGGCCAGCTCCTCAGCAAGATAGGGGGCGAGATATGGCCTTTGGTTGATTTCGGTTTCCAGCTTCTCCAAGCGCGCGAGTTCCCCCTCCAGGAGCTGGCGGCGGGCGGGGAGCAACTCCAGCTTGCGCCGCAGCTTCCTGGCCCGGCTATAGAGCCGTTGGGCTTGCCGAGCCGGGGGCAAAGCCGGGTCCAACGTCAGGATCACCGGGTCTCCGTCGAAGCCCTCCACCTCCACCGCCGCCGCCCCCCGGGGGATCTCTGAAAGTCGTGCCAGGATCAGATCCGCCTTCATCTTCAGCTCCTCCCAGCGGGCCGCTTCGGCTAGCTCTCGCTCGAGGGCGGCCAGGGCCCGAGTGCGCCTGGCCCGGGCCCGTCGGATGGCGGCCAGATAGCGGCGGGCAATCCCCAACAGGAGGCGGCCTTCCAGGGCCCGGTCCAGGGCCTGCCAATACTCACGGAATATCTCGCTGGGTTCCCCCAGCTCGGGGAGGGGGACCGGGCTGGCCAATGGGCCCTGAGGGCGCTGGTAGAGGTAGCCACGGGGGCTGGCAGTAAAGAGCCCTTGGGCGAAGGCGCGAAGGTCCTCTTCGCTGGGGGCATGCCCCAGGGCGGCTGCGACCACACTCCTCAGCCGGGGCCCTAGCCCGGCGAGGACGTCGCCCTCCCCGCCGAACTCGGCCGGGGCGTACCCCCCCGACCTAAGCGAGACGACCACCTTTCCCCCTTCCAGGAGGAATATGTTTCCCAGGCGGGGGCGCAGGTCCAGGATCAGGTCCCCGGCGGGGAAACGCAGCCGCAGCACCCGGTCGTAGCCCCCCTGAGCTATCGCCAGCAGCTTTTGCCCCTCCAGGGCCCGCACCCGGCGGCAAAAGGGCGGCGGGGCCGGGGGGGTGGGGGGCCTGATCTCGGTGCGGTGGAACGCCTTTCCCCCCGCGTCCATGGCTAACGCCCCCGGTGGGGAAAACAGCCTCAAGAACAGGACATCCCCTACCTGATGGACCTTGGCCAGCCGGGCCCCCACCAGCCCCTGCGCCTCCCGGATAGCCAGTCGCAGCTCTACCCCTTCCATGCCCCCAATGTACCCGAAAATCCACGCAGCGAGCTTGCAGCCCTACCGGGCTTGGGTAATCTTTTTGGGCGAGCCGGCGTAGCTCAGCAGGCAGAGCAGCGGTTTCGTAAACCGCAGGTCGGAGGTTCGACTCCTCTCGCCGGCTCCAGTTTCTAACCCACCGGGGCCAGCCAGCCGTGCCGGTCGGGGATCTCCCCCCGCACGATCCCGAAGAACTCCTCCTGGAGCCTGGCGGTTATCGGCCCCCGCTTCCCCCCTCCCACCGGGATCCCGTCCACCGAGCGGATGGGGGTGATCTCCGCCGCCGTCCCGGTGAAGATCGCCTCGTCCGCCAAATAAAGCCTCTCCCGGGAGATGGGCTCCTCCCGCACCGGGATCCCCAGGTCCCCGGCCAGGGAGATCACGCACCGGCGGGTCACCCCGCCCAGGATGGAGGAGAAAAGGGGCGGGGTGTATAGGGTCCCCTCCTGGACGATGAAGATGTTCTCGCCGCTTCCCTCGCTCACGTACCCGAAGACGTCCAGGGCGATCCCCTCGGCGAACCCGCGGTCCTTGGCCTCCATGGCGATGAGCTGGGAGTTGGTGTAGTGGCCCCCGGCCTTGGCCAGGGCGGGGTAGGTGTTGGGGGCCATGCGGAACCAGGTGGAGACACACACGTCGACCCCCTGCTCCAGGGCCTCCTTCCCCAGGTAAGCCCCCCACTCGATGGTGAGGATCGCCACCTCCACGGGGCAGTCCCGGCGCGGGTCCAGGCTGAAGCTCCCCAGGCCCCGGAAGACCAGGGGCCTTATGTAGCAGGAGCGGTGGCCGTTTTTGGCCACAAGCTCCAGGATCGCCCGGCGCAGCTCCTCCTTGGGGTAGGGGATCTCCATGCGGTAGATCCGGCAGGAGCCGTACAGGCGGTCCAGGTGTTGCTCCAGGCAGAAGACCGCGGGGCCGTTCGCGGTCCCGTACGCGCGGATCCCCTCGAAGACGCTGGAGCCATAGTGGAGGGCGTGCACCCCCACGTGCACCACCGCCTCCTCCCAGGGCACGAATTCGCCGTTGAACCAGACCCACTTCCCGTTTTTAAGCGCCATATCGCCTCCTTCTCGCCCACGGAATCAGCCCTCCCGCGTCCAGGATCTCCAGGATGAACGGGGGGAGCGGGGGGGCCGCGAAGGCGCGTCCGGAGGTGAGGTCCCTTATCACGCCCCGTCGCAGATCCACCGCCAGGAGATCCCCCTCGGCCACATCCCGGAGCACCGGACACTCCACCAGGGGGAAGCCCAAGTTGGTGGCGTTGCGGAAGAAGATGCGGGCGAAGCTTCTCGCCACCACGCATCCGATCCCGGCCCCCTTGAGGGCCAGCACCGCGTGCTCCCGGGATGAGCCGCAGCCGAAGTTCTCCCCCGCCACCAGGATGTCCCCGGGCCGGATCCTCCCCGGGAAGCCGAGGTCGAGGCCCTCGAGGCAGTGGCGCCCGAGCTCCGCCGGGTCGGAGGTGACCAGGTAGCGGGCGGGGACAATGGCATCGGTGTCCACGTCGTCCCCCACCACCAGCGCCCTTCCCCGGATGACCATCCTCCCCTCCTAGAGTTCCTCGGGCGAGGCGATCCGCCCCAGGACCGCGCTCGCCGCGGCCACGGCCGGGTTGGCGAGGTAGACCTCGCCCTCGGGGTGCCCCATCCGTCCCCGGAAGTTGCGGTTGGTGGTGGAGACGCACCGCTCCCCGGCCGCCAGGACCCCCATGTGACCCCCCAGACACGGCCCGCAGGTGGGGGTGGAGAGGACCGCCCCCGCCTCCAGGAACACCTCCGCCAGTCCCTCCCGCACCGCCCGCAGGTGCAACTCCTGGGACCCGGGGATCACGATGCACCGCACCCGGGGGTGGACCTCCCTCCCCCGCAGGACCTCCGCGGCCAGGAGGAGGTCCCGCCAGCGGCCGTTGGTGCAACTGCCGATCACCACCTGGTCGATGGCCACCTCCCCGAGCCCCTCCACGGGCACCACATCCGCCGGGGAGTGGGGCCGCGCCACCAGGGGCCGCAGCCTCCCCAGGTCCACCTCCACCGCCTCGGCGTAATCCGCGCCCGGCTCGGGGTACACCGGCTCGTACCCCCGGGCCGCCCGGCCCCGGAGGTAGTCCAGCACCTCCCCGTCGGGGGGGAAAAGCCCGGCGGTGGCCCCGGCCTCCACGGCCATGTTGGCCACGGTGAGGCGGTCGTCCAGGGGCAGGGCCTCCACCTTTCCCGCGAACTCGAAGGCACACCAGTTGGCCCCGCTCGTCCCCACCATCCCGATGAGATGGAGGGCGAGGTCCTTCCCCGTGACCCACCGGGGGAGCTCCCCGGAGAGCTCCACCCGGATCGTCCGGGGCACCCGGAGCCAGGTCCTCCCGGTGGCCATGGCGTAGCCAATGTCGGTGGACCCCATCCCGGTGGCGAACGCCCCCAGGGCCCCGTAGGTGCAAGTGTGGGAGTCGCCCCCCACCACGATCTCCCCCGGCAGGACCAGTCCCCGCTCCGGGAGGAGCACGTGCTCGATCCCCCCGCGGCCCTCCGCGAAGAGGTGGGGGATCCCCTGGGCCCGGGCGAACTCCCGCACCGCCCGGCACTGCTCGGCGCTCCGCACGTCCTTGCAGGGGGTGAAGTGGTCCAACACCAGGGCCACCCGGGAGGGGTCGAAGACCCTGTTGGCCCCCAGCTCCCGGAAGGCCCGGATCGCGAGGGGGGCGGTGATGTCGTTGGCGAGGACGAAGTCCACCGGGACCTCCACGAACTCCCCCGCCGCCACCGGCCGGCCGGCGTGGCGGGCGATGATGGCCTCCGCCAACGTCATCCCCACGGCTCCCCCCTGAGGCACGCGCACACGAGCTCCCCGAACCGGACGGTGTCCACCTCCCCCTCCTCCGCCCCGGGGAGGTCCGGGGTGTGGTATCCGGCCCCGAGGACCTCCCACACCGCCTCCCGCAGCTTCCTCCCCTCCTCCGCCCGCCCCAGCCCGATCTCCAGGAGCATGGCCGCCGAGAGGAGGGCGGCCACCGGGTTGGCGATCCCCTTCCCGGCGATATCGGGGGCCGAGCCGTGGACCGGCTCCGCCAGGGGCGGGCCCTCCCCTATGTTCAGCGAGGGGGCCATCCCCAGCCCCCCGCCCCAGACGCTGGCCTCGTCGGAGAGGATGTCCCCGAAGAGGTTCGGGGTGAGCACCACATCGAACCGCTCCGGGGCCGCAGCGAGCCACATGGCCATGGCGTCCACCAGCATCTCCTCCACCTCGACGTCGGGGTAGTCCCGCGCCACCTCCAGGGCGGCCGCGCGGAACAGGCCGCAGGTCCTCTTGAGGACGTTCGCCTTGTGGACCACGGTGACCTTCCGTTTGCGCTTCCGGGCGAGCTCGAACGCCACCCGGGCGATCCGCTCCGACGCCCCCCGCGTGATCACCCGCAGGGCCACCGCGCACCCCCCGTCCCCCCACTCGGTGCGGACGTAGAGCCCCTCGGTGTTCTCCCGAACGATGACGAGGTCCACCCCCCGCCGGAGCCCGGGGAGGGGAGGGGAGAGGGTGGGCCGGAGGTTGGCGTAGAGGCGGAGCCTCTGCCTCAGGGTGAGGATCACCGGCTCGTACCCGGGGACCTCCTCGGAGGGGACGGAGATGGCCCCGAACAGGATCCCGTCCGCGCCCTCGATGGCGGCCCAGGTTCCCTCGGGGATCGCGGCCCCGCGCCGCCGGAAGCACTCGAACCCCGCCTCGGCATACACGAACTCTAGGTCCGGGGCCGCGGCGCGCATCGCCTCCACGGCCACCGGCACCACCTCGTGGCCGATCCCGTCTCCCTCGATGACGCAGATCCGCCGGCGCGCAAAGGGGGTCACCGTCGGCCTCCTTTCGCCGCCAAAAGCTTGTTCAGGGCGTTCAGATACGCCTTGGCGCTGGCCACCACGATGTCGGTGGAGGCGCCCTGGCCGCTGAAGATCCGGGGCCTCCCGTTTTCCCGCGAGAGCTGGGGGCACTCCACGGTGATGGAGACCTCGCCGATGGCGTCCAACCCCCCGGTGATGGCCTTGATGGCAAAGGCGATCAGCCGCGGCTCCTCCCCCACGATCCGGTTGATGGCCCGGTACACCGCGTCCACCGGGCCGGTGCCGTGGTTGGAGTCCACCAGGACCCGTCCGTCCGGGGCCCGCAGGGCCACCGTGGCGGTGGGGATCCCCTTGTCGCCGCACACCACCTGGACCTGTTCGAGCCGGTAGATCTCCGGCGGCCGGAAGAGCTCATCCGCCACGATGGCCTCCAGGTCCGCCTCCGTGACCTCCTTGAGGTCCGCGAGCTCCTTGAACCGCGCGAACACCCGGTCCAACTCCGCGTCGGAGAGCTCGTACCCCAGCTCCCGGAGCTTCTCCCGCAGGGCGTGGCGGCCCGAGAGCTTCCCCAGCACCAGCTCGGTCTCCCCGAACCCCACCGCCTTGGGGTCGATGATCTCGTAGGTGGTGCGTTCCTTCAGGACCCCGTCCTGGTGCACCCCCGACTCGTGGGCGAACGCGTTCGCCCCCACGATGGCCTTGTTGGGGGGGACCTGGATCCCCGCGATGGAGCTCACCAGGCGGCTGGTGCGGACGATCTGGGAGGTCTCGATCCCGGTTCCGACCCCGAAGAGGTCCCTCCTCACCTCCAGGGCCATCACCACCTCTTCCAGGGCGGCGTTCCCGGCCCGCTCCCCCAGCCCGTTCACGGTGCATTCCACCTGCCGCGCCCCGGCGGCCACCGCGGCCAGGGAGTTCGCCACCGCCAGGCCCAGGTCGTCGTGGCAGTGGACGGAGATGGTGGCCCGGCCGATGTTCGGGACCTTTTCCACGATCCCGCGGATGAGGGCGGCGAACTCCCCCGGGATCGCGTAGCCCACGGTGTCGGGGATGTTCACCGTGGTGGCCCCGGCGTCGATGACGGCCTCCAGGACGTCGTGGAGGAACGCGGGGTCGGTGCGGGAGGCGTCCTCGGGGGAGAACTCGACGTCGCCGCAGAGGGAGGCGGCGTAGGCCACCATCTCCCGGGCCCGCTCCAGCACCTCCTCCCGGGAGAGCCGGAGCTTGTGGCGCAGGTGTACGTCCGATGT
>DQVA01000266.1 GCA_015661965.1 Candidatus Bipolaricaulota bacterium | reverse complement strand
CGAGCAGAAGAGGATACAGAGCTCCTCTACGTATCCTCCCAGCCGGCCTACGATGTGGTGCGGGAGGAGATCGACGAGTTCCAGAAGATAGCCCAGCAGGTGGAGGCGGATGAGTACACGGAAGGCCACTCCCGTAGGTTGGAGCGGTTGGCGGTGGCGGTTGGGGAACGCCTGGGGCTCCCCCCGGAGCGACTGGCGGACCTCACCTACGCCGCCCTCTTCCACGACGTTGGGAAAGCACGTATCCCTAAGGAGATCCTAAAAAAGCCGTATAAACTGACCCCTGCAGAATGGGACATCATGGAAAAGCACACGATCTGGGGCAGGGAAATGCTGGAGAAAAAACCGTTTTTGGCCAGAGCCGCCCGCATCGTGGAACAGACCCATGAGCGATTCGACGGCACCGGCTATCCCCACCGCCTGGCCGGAGAGGAGATCTCCTTGGAGGCCAGGATCATCGCGGTGGTGGATGCCTACGACGCCATGACCACGGATAGGCCATATCGGCCTGCCATGTCCCGGGAGCGAGCGGTGGCGGAGCTCCGGGCCGGAGCCGGAACGCAATTCGACCCCAAGGTCGTAGAAGCATTCGTAGATGTGATAAATGAATTCGATAAATCAAGAGGCGGCAGTTGGTACCATGAGGGTATCGCTCGCATGCGCCAGCAAACCGCCTTCCTGCGAATCGTCCGGTCCATCCTCAAAGGGGGCGATGTTCCCTCCGTCCTGAAACAAGTCGTGGAAGGCATTACCCGCTACACCCCCTTCCGCCGGGCAGCCCTCGCCCTGTACGATCGTCCGGTCCCCCCTCACCGGGCGGACACGGCGAAACTGGTGCAGCTGGTGATAGCAGGGCTGTCCCCGGAAGAGGAGGCCCGACTGAGGGAACATCCACTCAGCCCCGAACAGCGCAAACAGGCCCTGGCGGAGGAGTTCCGGGTGGGACACTCCTTTTACATCCCCCATCATCGCTGGCCGTGGCAGGAGCTGCCCGGGGCGGCCCGGGCTCCGGCCCGAAGCCCCACACCGGGCGGTTGGCACCCCGACGATATCCTGCTGGTCCCCTTATGGTTGGAGGAGGGGGAGTTGATCGGGCTCATCTCCCTGGACGATCCAGTGGACGGACGAGCCCCCACGGCAGTGGATTTGGAACCGGTGGAGATGTTCGCCAGCCTGGCTGCCCTGGCGGTATTGGAGGTGAAAAGGCGGATTGAGCTAGAGCAGGCGGTGAAGAAACTTAAAGATCTCTCCCTCCGCGACCCACTGACCGGGGTCTACAACCGCCGTTTCTTGGAAGAGGCCCTGGAGCGGGAACTAGCCCGGGCTCGCCGGCAGAGGAAGCCATTGGCGCTGCTCATGCTGGACCTGACGGGCTTTCACTGGGTCAACAATCGGTTCGGCCACCAACTGGGGGACCGTGTACTGCGGGAGGTGGCCGAGGTCCTCACCGAATCCGTACGGCCATCGGACACGGTGGTACGGTATGGGGGGGACGAGTTCCTGATCGTGATGCCCGGGCTCGACCGAGAAGGAGCCCAGCGGGCCGCGGCTCGGCTCTGCCAAAGGATCGAACAACACGACTTCGGGGTCCCGCTGAAGCTCTCCGCTCGCAGCGGGGTGGCGGTCTGGACCCCGGCGCGGGATCTCTCCCTGGAGGGGCTATTGGCTCAAGCCGATGGTTGGCTGTATCGCCATCCAGCGCACCGAGCCTAGCGGTATTCGACGATCTCGGACAGGGGCCGCCGGGGGCGAGGGGCAGGTGTCTCCGCCGGGTAGCCCACCGGCACCAGGGCCACCGGACGCAATCCCGGGGGCAGCCCCAACAGCCGGGCCACCTCCGCCTCGTCGAACGCCCCCACCCAGCACGTCCCCAGGCCCTGCTCGAACGCCGCCAGGTGCAGGTTTTGGACGGCCGCCGCCGTGTCCTGCAAGCAGTACAGGGTTTCCCCCCGGCTGCCGTACGCCTGTCGGGCCCGGGTCAGGTCGGCACACACCACGATCACCACCGGGGCCTGGGCGAGGAACCGTTGCCCCAAAGCGGCGCGCACCAACCCCTCTTTGAGTTCTTCAGACCCCACCACCACGAACCTCCAGGGCTGGGCATTCCCGGCGCTGGGGGCCCAGCGGGCCGCCTCCAGGAGCTGATCCAGTAGCTCGGGAGGGACGTCCCGAGCCGGGTCGAATCGCCGTACGGACCTCCTCCCCTTGATGGCCTCCCACACGTTCATATCCGCCTCGCTTTCAGTTGCCCCCTGGCCCAGCACAGCAGGGGATTGGTGTAGTACGGGTTCTTCACAAACCCCTTCGTCCCCAGAAGCCACGGATGGCGGCATAGGATACAGGCTTGCCAGGGATCGTCAGTCCGGTCGGGGAACGGGTAGATGCTGAGTCCCTCACTCACCGACTGGGAGCGGTACACAGAATCGGCGTTGTATTCCATAGACACCAACTCCTCCCAGGAAACGCCGTGTTCGAGCAAAGGCGCTAGGTCCTCTATCCAGCGGATGTGCCGGTACCCCTCATTTACCAACTCTTCCTCGATCTTCCGACCCAGCCAGTTCATCTGGCTGATATCGTATCGTCCACCCCGGAAATAGGCGTCTTTCAGGCTTATGAGCTTGAGATGCGGGTGTGTGAGGAGCTGCGGGGGGAGTTGCCAATGGGCGCACAACGCCCTCGCCCCTTCGGCTGGACAGGCTACAAAGCACACGTAATAGCCGGCCTCGAGGCTCGCTTCTATATAACCCCGCACCGCGGGCTTAAGCTCGGGGAGGCGGTAGAGGAGGGTGTGGGGGGTGGGGGTGGCCAAAGGGCGGTCTGGCTCCCGCACCAGCGTTCTCACCCGCTGAAAGGCGTTGGCCACAAACAGGGGTGCCAAGTCCCCTAGGTGCTCGGTGCGGGGCTCCACGCGGCCACTTTCCCACCGGGATACGGTCACCCAATGGACTCCTAAAAGGTCTGCCAGTTCCCATTGGCTCAGGCCCATCTGCTCCCTTAGTTTACGAACCAGTTGCCCGGGAGCTAGGCTCTTGTCATCTATTGACT
>DQVA01000307.1 GCA_015661965.1 Candidatus Bipolaricaulota bacterium | reverse complement strand
AGGATGAGGGGGATCCCGTGGGCGTGGGCGAGCTCGGCGACGGCCCGGATGTTGGCCAGGGACACGGGCTGGCCGGCGGCGGTGTTGTTGGTCAAGGTGAGCATCACGAAGGGTATCCGTTCCCCTTCCCGGTTGACCAGTTCTTCCAGGGCGGCGAGGTCCATGTCCCCCTTGAATGGGAGGTCCGCCTCGGGATCGGCGGCCGCGGGGAGCGGGAGGTCCCGGGGATGTGCCCCCCGGGCCAACAGGTTGGCCCGGGTGGTATCGAAGTGGGCGTTGTTGGGCACCACATCCCCGGCCTTCACCGTCACCGAGAAGAACACGTGCTCCGCCGCCCGCCCTTGGTGGGTAGGAAGCACGTATGGCATGCCGGTGATCTCCTGGATCGCCGCCTGGAACAGCTCAAAGGAGCGGGAGCCGGCGTAGGACTCGTCCCCCTCCATCAGGGCCGCCCACTGGGCCTGCGACATGGCCCCGGTGCCGGAGTCGGTGAGGAGGTCGATGTAGATGTCCTGTGAGCGGAGGTTGAACACGTTGTAACCGGCTCTCCGGAGGAGTTGTTCCCGCTCCCGGCGGGGGGGAAGGCGGATGGGTTCCACCACCTTGATCTTGAACGGCTGCGGCCAGCCCGATTCCATGATGGGGGGATTTTACTAGGGCTACGTCAGGTCCTCAGCGGGCCCCGGTGCCCCCCGTCAGTTCCCACAGGGCCCGTCTGAGCTCCGCCAAGCGAGGCGGTTTGGTCAGGGTGAGGTCCACCTCCTCGGGGATCTGCCCCTCCGGAAGGGCCGCCCCCCAACCGGTTAGGAGCAGGATGGGGACCTCTCCCCTCAGGGCCCTCACCCGGCGTGCCACCTCCCGCCCGTCCAGGCCCGGCATCCCGAGATCGGTGATCACCAGATCAAACGGACGCCCCCCCTCCACGGCCTCCCGGAACCGCCGCACCCCTTCCTCCCCCCGGGGGGCGATCGCCACCGTGTGCCCGTCCCCCGCCAGCATCCTCTCCAGAAGCTCCCGGACTTGGGGCTCGTCTTCCACCACCAGGATGCGGAGCGGTGGGACCACAGGGGATTCGACACTCCCTGGCACCGGTGGGGAGGCGGTCAGCGGGAAGACGAGGCGGGCACTGGTGCCTTCTCCCAACGTGCTCTCCAGCTCCAACCGGCCCTTGTAAGCGTGGGCTATCCGGTCGGCCACGGCCAACCCCAGCCCGGTGCCCTCCGGGCCTTTGGTGGTGAAGAACGGCTCCCGGGCCCGGGACACGGTGACCTCGTCCATCCCCACCCCGGTGTCCACTACCTCCAGGAACGCCTCCCCCTCCCGGATCCCGGTGCGTACGGTCAACGTGCCCCCGCGGGGCATAGCGTCCAGGGCGTTTACCACCAGGTTCACCACCGCGTCCCGCAGCTCGCCTTCGTCCGCCTCCACCAGGGGCGGCGGAGCGGACAACTCCTCCACCACCCGGAAGGTCTGGCCCTGAGCCTGGGCCAGGTCCTTCCAGCGGGGGCGGGCCAGGTCCAGAGCGGCCCTGGCGATCCGGTTCAGGTCCACCGGACCGGTGGCGATGGGCCGTTGGGGGCGGTACAGGTTCCGCAACCTTTGCACCGTGTCCGCGATGCTTTCCCCGGCCTGCTTGATCCGCTCCAGATATCCACGGACCCGCGGGCTCAAATCGGGCTCGGTTTGAAGGAGCACATCCACGTACCCCAATACCGGGGACAGGGCGTTGTT
>DQVA01000289.1 GCA_015661965.1 Candidatus Bipolaricaulota bacterium | reverse complement strand
GGATCTCCCGCCCCCCGAGGAGCAGGGCGCCGTAGAAAAGGTAGACCTTTTGCACGAGGCCCTGGGCGAGGAATGACCAGGCCACTTCCCCGCCGCCCTCCACCAACAGGGAGTCGATCCCCTCCCCCGCCAGCCGGGCAAGGAGTGCGATAAGGTCCACCTGCCCCTCCCGGGCGGAAAGCCGCCACACTTCCACCCCGCGCTCCCGCAGCGCCCGTTCCTTCCCCTCGGGCATCGCCGCGGTGGTGGCGATCAGGGTTTTCGCCTCTCCCTGCAGCACCTTGGCCGAAAGTGGGACCCTGCCCCGGGAGTCGAGCACGATCCGTAGCGGCTGAGGTCCTGTCACTTCCCTGACAGTGAGCTGGGGGTCATCGGCCAAGACCGTGTTTATCCCCACCAGCACCGCTGCATGGCGGCGCCGGAGCTCATGCACCTTCCTCCTGGCTTCCTCCCCCGTGATCCAGCGGGAGTCCCCGGTCTTGGTGGCGATCTTCCCGTCCAGGGACATGGCGAGTTTCAAAGCCACAAACGGCCGTTTCGTCTTGATCCAAAAGAAAAAGATCTCGTTCAGCCGCTCTGCCTCCTCCTGCAGGACCCCTTCCACCACCTCGATCCCGGCCGTGCGCAGCTTCTTTACCCCCTTCCCGTCCACCAGGGGATTGGGGTCGCGGGTAGCTATAAAGACCCGCCGGATCCCGGCGGCGATGATCCGATCCACGCAGGGCGGGGTCTTGCCGTGGTGCACGCAGGGCTCCAGGTTCACGTACAGGTCGGCGCCCCGAGCAGCCTCCCCCGCCCGTTCCAGGGCCATCACTTCGGCATGGGGGCCGCCGTAGCGGGCATGATACCCCGCGGCGATCACCTCCCCACCCTTCACCACCACTGCCCCCACCAGCGGGTTGGGGCGGGTATAGCCCACCCCCTTTTCGGCGAGCTCCAGGGCCTGCCGCATAAATGCCTCGTGGCCTTCAGGCATCGGCGGCACGCAGGAGTTCCCTGGCGGCGGCCGCGGGATCGGGCTTCCCGTAGATGGCAGAGCCGGCCACGATCACCTCCGCCCCGGCCTCCACTACCTGCCGCACGTTGTCTGCATTTATCCCCCCATCCACGGCGATGGTGATGGCGCGGTTCCCGATGAGCCGGCGGAGGTTGCGGATCCTGTCCAGGGCCTCGGGCCTGAACGCCTGTCCACCGAACCCTGGCTCCACCGACATCACCAGCACCCAGTCCACCTCGGGGAGATAGGGAACGATCGCCGACAAGGGCGTCCCCGGCCGCAGGGAGATCCCCACCCGACAGCCAAGCCCACGGATGGCCTCCAGCGCCCGGCGGGGCGGGTCCTTCGCCTCCACGTGGAAGGTGATCACGTCCTCGGCCCCCACCTCGAACCGGGGGGCGTAAAGGGCAGGGCGGTCGATCATGAGGTGGATGTCCAACGGGAGGGTAGAGTGGCGCCGCAGGGCGTTCACCACCGGGGGGCCGAACGTGAGGTTCGGCACAAAGTGCCCGTCCATGACGTCGAAGTGGAGGTAGCTCGCGATCCCCTCCACCGCGCGGGCCTCCTCCGCCAGCCGGCCGAAGTCGGCCGAGAGCAAGGACGGGGACAGCTTCATCGGCGGCGGTTGGCGATGAGGAGCATGGACAAAAGCTGCATGATGGCCATGGCGGCGGCGGCCACGTAGGTGAGGGCGGCGGCGGTGAGCACCTCCTTTACCGCGCCCAGCTCCTCCCGCGTCACCAGGCCGCTTTGGCCCAGGGCGGCCACCGCCCGGCGGGAGGCGTTGAACTCCACCGGTAGGGTGATCAGGGTGAACAGCACCGCAGCGGCGAACAGGATGATCCCTACGTTGAGCAGCATCTCCGTCCGGAAGATGAGCCCCAGGAAGAACAGGGGGAAGGCGAGCTGGGAGCCGAAGCTGGCCACCGGCACCACCGCGGAACGCAGGGCCAATGGAGCGTACCCCTGGGCATGTTGGATGGCGTGCCCCGCCTCATGGGCAGCCACCCCCACTGCGGCCACCGATACCGAGGTGGGGGCGGACAGCCGCAAGGCCTTGGAGCGGGGGTCGTAGTGGTCCCCCAGCGGCCTGGGAGTGCCCTCCAGCTTCACGCCGCTGACCCCGGCCCGGGTCAGGATCTCCTCGGCCACCTGGGCGGCGGTGACCCGCCTTTGGGTGGGTACCTGCAGGTATTTGGCGTAGGTGCTCTTTACCTTGTAGGAAGCGTATATCGCCAGCAGGAGCGCCGGGAGAAGCAACATCAGGGTTTCCGGGTAAAAGAGCCACAAGCCCATATTCACACCTCCTCGGGCGGCATTATAGCCGGACGGGGGAGAGGGCCATAGGCCGGATTCTGTTTTAGGGAGCCATCCATCTATGCGGCCTACCCGGGGGCATCGGGCGGGCCACCCTCAACCCCCCCCCTATTTGGCCTTGCTCCGGCCGGGGTTTGCCGTGCCCGGGGGCCTCACGGCCCCGGCGGTGGGCTCTTACCCCACCGTTTCACCCTTGCCCGCACCCGGATTCCCGGGCCGCTGGCGGTCTGTTCTCTGTGGCACTTTCCAGGGGTCGCCCCCTCTCGGCTTGCGCCGAGCGGCCTGCCCTGCGGAGTCCGGACCTTCCTCAGGGGGAGATCCCCCTGCGGCTCCCCGTCCCTCTCCCCCGCCGCGGCGCCCTCGTATACCCACACCGAGGGCACACTAACATTATACCCAGCCAGGAGTCCCGCCGGCGCAAGGGGAACCCGCAGCGGGGACAAAGCCGCGCCCGCGCTACCCAAAGCACCGCCGCCAGGCCCACCAGGCCCCCCAGCACATAGGGCCATACCGGCTGCGATTCGCCTGTCCCGCTCCCCCCAGTGCTGGCCAGCTCCAGCAGCTCTTCGGCGAGCCAGACCACTGCCCGGGCAGGCGGCGCCCGGTTGGCCCGGGACTCCGCCCGTGCCAGCACCCGGTCGAAAGCGCCTTGGGCGATGGGCACCCCGGCGCTCAAGACCCCGGTGGCCCGCCACCGCCCCCCCTCCCGCAGGAACACCACCAGCACGTCCCCCGCTCCCAGCCCCCAGGCGGAGAACATCTGGCGGGCATAGTAGTCAGGGTCCCCGAAGGGATCATGCCAGCTCGCGAGGTAGACGAGATCCACCCCCAGGGCGGAGAGCCGGGCTATGAGTTCCTCCAGGGCCTGCCGGTCGGCCCGTTCAAGCGTCTGGCCGTAGTCGTTGATCTGGCCGATGGGTTGCGGCAGGGGCGGGGATTGGGCCCAGGCGGCTAGCGCCAGCCCAAGTACAAGAAGCGCGAGCAGTTCTCGCAGATCACCACCTCCCTCCCCTCCCGCACCCGCTCCAGCAGGGTGTCGGAGATCCGCAGGTGACACCCCCCACAGGCGCCGTTCTCCACCGGGGCCACCGGATCAGGAACCGCTTCATGCAGCCGCTCGTAGTGCTCCCGCCAGTTCTGGGGCAACGCCGCCAAGGCTTCCGCGCGGCGGCCGGAAAGCCCCTCCGCCTCGGCGGCTAGCTTGGCCTGCCGGGCCCGCAGCTTCTCCAGCTCCCCCTCCAAGTCCGCCCGCCGGGCTTGGTGCTGCCTTTCCTCTTCCACCAGGCGCCCGGCGTCGGCCTCCACCTCGTCCATCAGGCCCAGCGCCTCCTCCTCCAGCTCCTCCAGCCGCCCCCGCAAGTACTCCACCTGTTCTTTCAGGTACTCCATCTCCTTGTAGGGGATGATGTCGTGATCGAGCTTCTTCTGGTAAGTCCGGATGCGGTCATCGATCTCGTCCACTTCCAGGGCCTTGGCGTTTGCCAAGTGGCGGAGCTCCTGATGCTGCCTCTTTCGCTCCTCCCAAGCCCGGTCCTCGGCCTGGAGGCGCCGAAGCAGCCTTTCTTCCTCCGCCCGGAGATCGGACAGGATCCCTCCCAGCTTGTGCAGAGCCTGATCTATCTCCCACAGGGCGAGGATCTTTTCCATCACCTCGCTCATCGCTGGATCACCTCTAGCCCGGGGAACTTCTCCTCCAGCAGGGCCGCCACGTGTGCTACAAACGGGTACTCCGTCTCCCGGTGTCCCAGTGCGGCCACCGCCAGCCCCGCCTCTCCCGCCTCCAGGCCCTGGTGATAGCCGACCTCCCCGGTGAGGAAGAGCTGGGCCCCGGCGGCCAGCGCCTCCTGCCACAGGCTCCCGCCTGAGCCGCCACAGATGGCCACCCGTCGCACCTCGCGGTCCAGCGGCCCGTAGAGGCCCACCGCGCCCGCCCCGCCCAGGGCGTGAGAGAATCGCTCCACGACCTCCCGGGCAGGGGCCGGCGCGGGAAGCTCCCCAACCCGCCCCAGCCCGTGGAGCTCGCCCCGGTTCAACAAGGGATAGAGGTCGAAGGCCACCTCCTCGTAGGGATGGGCGGCTCGCATGGCGGCGATGGCTTGGGTCAGCCGTTCCCGGGGGACGATGGTCTCTAGGCGCACCTCCGCCACGTGCTCTTCCCGGCCCGGTTCCCCGATGAACGGCCGGGTGCCCTCCTCCGGGAGGAAGGTGCCGGTGCCTGGGGTGCGGAAGGAGCAGTGCCCGTAACGGCCGATCTTGCCAGCCCCGGCCGAAAACAGGGCCTGGGCCACCTGCTCCACGTGCCCCGCGGGCACGAACACTGCCAACTTCACCAGCTCCCCCCGGGGGCTGAGGGGGCGCACCCCCTGGAGCCCCAGAAGGCCGGCCAGGTACTCGCCCTGGCCCCCCCGGGCCACGTCGTAGGGCGTGTGTACCGCGTAGCAGGCCGTCCCAGAGGAAAGCAGCGCCCGCAGCTTCTCCCCCAACGGGGTGGAGGGGTCGATCCGCTCCGGGGGAGAGAACAGGAGCGGATGGTGGACGATCACCAGGTCCACCTCCGCAAGCTCGCAAGCCAGGGCTACGTCGAAATCCAGGGCCACGACGATCCGCCGACAGGGAGCGGAAAGCGGTCCCACCTGGAGCCCGGAGTGGTCCCAGGGCTCCGCCAGGCCGGGGGGGAACAGCCGCTCCAGGTAGGTCGTCACGTCGGCCCGACGCATGTCGGGGGAGTGTAGCGGGGGGGCGGGGCGGCCCGCAAGGACGCGGGGTAGAATGGGGCTGAGGATGGCGAGGAGGACCGGCACCGCTGATCTCCCTTTGCACGGGGGGAAGGCGCCCAGGTGGCTGTTTTCCCGCATGGTGTCCCTGGGCCGGGAGGTTCTCTGTGCCCTGGCGGAGGAGTTCGGCCCGGTGGAGGTGCTGCGGCGCCTGGCCGACCCCTACTGGTTCCAGGCCCTGGGGTGTTTCTTGGGGTTTGATTGGCACTCAAGCGGCCTCACCACCACCACCTGCGGGGCGCTCAAGGGGGCGCTGGATCAGGTGGGAGATGAGCTAGGGCTGTACGCCGCCGGCGGCAAGGGGGCCGTATCCCGCCGCGCCCCCCAGGAGATCCTGGCCAAGGGGGAGAAGCTCGCGGTGGAGCCGGACCGTTTGGTGTACGCCTCCCGCATGGCGGCCAAGGTGGACTCCGCCGCCCTGCAGGATGGGTTCCAGATCTACCACCACGTGTTCTTCTTCGACCGGGCCGGACGCTGGTGCGTGGTGCAGCAGGGGATGCGGGAGGATACCGGCATGGCCCGCCGCTACCACTGGATATCGCAGGGGCTTACCAGCTTTGTGGAGGAGCCCCACGCCGGGGTGGTGGGAAGGCAGGTGGGGTTGGTGCTGAACCTGGTGGCCCGCGAGGCTGCCCCGGCCCGGGGGGCGATCCCGGTCCTGGCCCAGGAGCCGCCGGAGCGGCTGGCCTCGGAACTTTCTCGCATCAAGCGGCTGCAGCTCCCCCGACGGCACCAGCTGCTCCTTTCCGACCTCAACCCCAAGCGCCTGAAGGGGGTGTTGCTGCGGGCCTACCAGAGCGAAGCCAGCGATTTCGAGTCGCTCCTCGGGGTGCAGGGCCTGGGGGCGAAGGGGATCCGGGCGCTGGCGCTCCTCTCCGAGCTTCTCTACGGGGCGCCGGCCTCGTTCCGCGACCCGGCCCGCTATTCCTATGCCCACGGAGGGAAGGACGGCACCCCCTATCCGGTGGACCGGGGCACCTACGACCGCACCATCCAGGTGCTGAGGCGGGCGGTGCGGCGGGCCCGACTGGGGCGGCGGGAGGAGCTGGCCGCCCTGCGGAGGTTGGCCAGCGCCCTGGGCGCCGAACCATTGGCTTAGCTGAACAAAATAGTCCTCTGAGCTCCCCGTGATCCCCGTTTTTTTGAGCCTTGGCGAGTTCGGAGTTTGGCAGAGCTGTACCTTTATTTCAGGATGTGGCCGCCGGATAGGGACTTGCCCCGCTGGGTGGCGGCCATCACCGCCTTGATCAAGGCCACCCTCAGGCCCCCTTCCTCCAGGGCCATGAGCCCG
>DQVA01000297.1 GCA_015661965.1 Candidatus Bipolaricaulota bacterium | reverse complement strand
TACCAGGCCCTCCGGGTGCCCTACCCCCCGCGGCGGGCGCTGGAGGTCCGCTACCGTGCTGAAGAAGTGGGGACAAAGAACCTCACGCTGCGCTACCTGACCCGGGGCATCGCTTGGAGCGCCCATTACCGGGCCACGCTGGGAGAAGGGGCCCTGGAACTTGTGGGCACGGCCACCCTGGTCAACGACACCGGCCTTTCCTTCTCCGGCGCCACCGTGGAGCTCATCGCCGGCGAGGTCTATACCCCGGCGCCGGAGGCCGAGGCTTACGCGGTGCGGGCGCTGGCCGCTGCCCCGCCGCTCCCGGCAGCGGTTTCCCCGGCCGGCGAATACCACCGCTACACCCTCCCCGAACCGGTGGACCTGGGGCCGGGCACGGTGCTCGTGCCCCTGTTCTCCGCGGCCCTCCCCTATGAGCGGATCTACCGGTTCCAGGGTGGGAGGGTGGAGACGGTGATCCGGTTCCGCAATGCGGCCCAGCCTCTCCCCGCCGGGGAGGTGGCGGCCTACGAAGAGGAGGGGCGCCTGTTCGTGGGGGCCGCCGCCATCGGCCACACCCCGGTGGGGGAGGAGGTGCGGCTGACCATCGGGGCCGCATTCGACCTCACCGGCGAGCGCACTCAGATCTCCCACGTCAGGCTGGGCGAAGATCTGTATCGTGAAACCTATCGGATCGTGATCCGCTCGGCCAAAGAGGAGCCGGTGGAGGTGGAGGTGCTTGAGTCCCTTACCGGCAGCTGGACCATCACCCGAACTTCGCTCCCCTACGAGGTGCTGGATGCCCACACCGTGAAGTTCCTCCTGGCGGTGCCGGCCGGTGGGGAAGCTGACCTTTCCTATACGGTGGAGTGGAGTTACAGATGATCGACAAGAACGAAGCGGTGGAGAAGGCACAGAGGGAGTTCGCTCGCTTGAAGGAATGCTACAAGCGGGCGATCGAGCAGGCACTGGCCAAGGTGCCGGTGCGGGACGGGGTGGTGTCCGCCCGGGACCTGTGGCTCGAGACCTCGTTGCCGGTGGACCTGATCGCCGAGCTGCTCAAGGAGAACGGCATCGAGCTTCCCCCGCAGGTAAAACGGGTGGATTTCGAGACGGCAAGGAGCGGCAGGCGGAGAAAGGGGAACCGTGGCAGACACAGATAGGATCCGGTTCGGCACCGACGGATGGCGGGGGGTGATCGCCCGCGATTTCACGTTTTCCAACGTGGCTCGGGTGGGGACGGCCATCGCCCGCTATCTGGCGGACCCCAAGCGGGCCCAGCTGTCGCTGTATCGGGACTGGGGGGTGGAGCTCAGGCCGCCCGCGGCCGGGGTGGTGGTGGGCTACGACACCCGCTTCCTGTCCCGGGAGTTCGCCGGGGAGCTGGCCAGCGCTTTGGCCGCGGCGGGGACGCCGGTGCAGGTCACGCCCGCACCCGTGCCCACCCCGGCCCTCTCCTACGCGGTGGCGGCCCGCAAATTGGCGTGCGGGGTGATGATCACCGCCTCCCACAACCCCCCCAGCTACAACGGGGTCAAGGTGAAGCCGGAGTACGGGGGTTCGGCCATCCAAGAGGTGACCGAGCTTATCGAGTCCCACCTCCCCGCCCGGGCCCCCGTCCTGGACGGCCGCCCGCCGGATACATTGGACCTCAGGGAGGATTACCTGGCGGCCCTGCGAAAACTCGTCGACATGAAGGCCATCGGGGCGGTGCCCTTGTACGTGGTGATCGATCCCATGTATGGCTCCGCCCAGGGGTACCTGGCCACCCTCCTGCGGGAGGTGCGCCTGCCGTATCTGGCGATCCGCAGCCGGGTCGATCCCCTGTTCGGAGGGAAAAAACCAGAGCCCTTGCCGGAGAACCTCACCCCGCTCCGGGCAGTGATCAGGGCCCTGAGGCGCAGGATTCGCCGCAAGATCGTGGTGGGACTGGTCACGGATGGTGACGGGGACCGGGCGGCCTCCATGGACGAAAACGGCGACTTCCTGGACACCCATCGCACCGCGGCCCTCATCCTTTGGCACCTCATCCGCAACCGGGGACTCACCGGCAAGGTGCTCAAGTCGGTTGCCCTCACGGACATGATCACCAAGCTCGCGCAAGGGGCAGGGCTCCCGTGCCAGGAGATAAAGATCGGGTTCAAATGGGCGGTGGGAGGGTTGGTGACCGGGGAGGCGGCCTTCGCCGGCGAGGAGTCGGGCGGCTATGGCTACAGTTTTCACCTGCCAGAACGGGATGGGATCCTGTCCGGGCTTCTCCTCCTGGAGCTGGTGGCCGCCACCGGCAGGAGCCTGGCCGAGCTGGTCCAGGACCTATTCGCCGAGGTGGGGCCCCACTACTACCGGCGGCGGGACCTGGAACTCCCCGAGCGGATCGAAGTGGTGGAGCGGCTTAAGGCTCGCCCCCCGCAGGAAGTGGCCGGTTTCGCGGTGCGGGAGGTGGAGACCCTGGACGGCCTCAAGCTCCGGTTCAAGGAAGGGTGGCTGCTTATGCGGGCCTCGGGCACTGAACCCATCCTGCGCCTGTACTGCGAGATGGACGAGCTCTCCAAGGTGCAAAAGCTGCTGGAAGAAGCGGAGCGCATGGTGAAAGGGGGGTTGCCGCTGTGAGCGAGCCCTACAACCCGAAGACGATCGAGGAGCGGTGGCGCGACTTCTGGCGCGAGAAAGGCTTCTTCAAGGCCGACATCGAGCGCACCGAGCGCAAGTTCTACTACCTCAACATGTTTCCCTACCCCTCGGGGAAATTGCACGCCGGTCACGGCCGCAACTACATCCTGGGCGACGCCATCGTGCGGTTCCTCATCATGCGGGGCTACAACGTGCTCAACCCAATGGGCTGGGACGCGTTCGGTCTGCCCGCGGAGAACGCCGCCATCGAGCAGGGGATCCACCCCCGCGACTGGACCTGGCGGAACATCGAGGAGTTCAAGCGCCAGTTCCGGGCTTGGGGGGTGGAGTACGACTGGGACCGGGAGATCGCCACCTGTGAGCCGGACTACTACAGGTGGACCCAGTGGCTGTTTTTGAAGCTGTACGAACGGGGCCTCGCCTACCGGGCGGAGTCGGACGTGAACTGGTGTCCCCACTGCGACACGGTGCTGGCCAACGAGCAGGTGGTGGGCGGCCGGTGCGAGCGCTGTGGTGCCACGGTGGAGCGCAAGAAGCTCACCCAGTGGTTCTTCAAGATCACGGACTACGCCCAGCGGCTCCTGGATGACCTGGAGAAGCTGCCGGGCTGGCCGGAACGGGTGAAGCTGATGCAGAAGAACTGGATCGGCCGCTCCGAAGGGGCGCTGGTGACCTTCAAATCGGAACGCGGTGACCCCATCCAGGTGTTCACCACCCGTCCCGACACCCTGTGGGGGGCCACCTTCCTGGTGCTGGCCCCGGAACACCCCCTGGTGGAGGCCCTCACCTCCCCGGATCGCCGCCGGGAGGTCCAGGAGTACAGGGAGCAGGCGGCTCGCCAGACCGAAGTGGAGCGCCTCTCCGCCGAGCGGGAGAAGACCGGCGTCTTCATCGGAGCCCATGCGGAAAACCCTGTCAACGGCGAAAAAATCCCGATCTGGATCGCTGACTACGTGCTCATGGGCTACGGCACCGGGGCGATCATGGCCGTCCCCGCCCACGACGAGCGGGACTTCCAATTCGCCCTCAAGTACGGCATCCCGATCATCCCGGTGATCGCCCCGCCGTCCGGGGTAGCGAAGAGCTACCTTATGCGGGGCAGCTACAGAGGAGGCCTGGAGGAGGCTCTGAAAGAGGCGGGGTTCGACTTCGAGGCGAAGGACGGAGCCCTGTACGTGACATTGGCCGAGCGGGACCGGGAACGCTACATCGCCCTGGTGCAAGGGTATCTACAGCCCGGCTCCTGGACCGAGGTAGTGGGCGCTGGCTGGCAGTTCGTGTTCCCCGATGGGGTTGCGAACGTGGGCTCCCTGGCGGAGGAGAGGGCGGTCCTGGCCAGGTGCAGGGAGCTTGAGCCCACGGTGGGGGGGGTGCGCACCGTGGCCGAGCTCCTGTGGGGGGTGGAGTTCTACCGGGAGCTCCTGTTCCACGCCGAATACGGGGAGATGATCAATTCCGGTCCCCTGTCCGGCACCCCGGGCGATCAAGCAATCAGGAAGACCTGCGAGTGGTTGGAGGAGCGGGGCATCGGGAAATACGCGGTCACCTACCGGTTGAGGGACTGGCTCATCTCCCGCCAGCGCTACTGGGGCGCCCCCATCCCCATGGTGCACTGCGACCGGTGCGGGGTGGTGCCGGTGCCGGAGGAGGAGTTGCCGGTGCTGCTCCCGGATGTGCCGTTCATCGGGAAGAAGGGCCTGGCAGACGTCCCGGAGTTCGTGGAGACGGCCTGTCCCCGCTGCGGCGGCCCGGCCCGGCGGGATACCGACACCATGGACACGTTCGTCGATTCGGCCTGGTACTATCTGCGCTACATCTCCCCCCAAGATGAGGAGAAAGCCTTCGATCCTAACCTGGTGAACCGGTGGCTGCCGGTGGATCTGTACGTGGGCGGGGTGGAGCACGCCATCCTGCACCTTTTGTACTCGCGGTTCATCACCAAGGCTTTGCACGACATGGGGTACCTGGCCTTCGACGAGCCGTTCGCGCGCCTGTTCACCCAGGGGATGATCACCTACCCCGCCTACTGGTGTGAGGAGCACCACTGGATCCCCCCCGGGGAGGTAGCGGAGGGAAACCGCTGTCCCCACTGCGGTGCGGGTTTGGATGTTCAAGTACTGGCCATGTCCAAGTCCAAGAAGAACGTGGTGCCCCCGGACGAGCTGATCGAGGAGTACGGGGCGGATACGGAAAGGCTTTATACGCTGTTCATGGGGCCGCCGGAGCGGGACATCGAGTGGTCCGCGGAGGGGGTGCGGGGGGCATGGCGGTTCCTGTCCCGCCTATGGGCTTTGATCACCGGGCAGCTCCCCCGCATCCGGGATATCGAGGGGCCGCCGAACCCAGCGGAGCTGGACCGGGCCGGGGAAGCCCTGTGGAAGAAACTCCACGCCACCATCAAAAAGGTGACCGAGGAGTTCGAGGGCAGGCTCGGTCTGAACACAGCCATCGCCGCCTTGATGGAGCTCACGGGCGCGTTCTCCGACTACCTGGAAGGGGAGGTGGTGGATCCCCGGCTGGTGCGGGAGGTGGTACGGAACCTGATTTTGCTCATCTCCCCATTCACCCCGTTTATGGCCGAGGAGCTGTGGAGCCGTCTGGGGGAGGGGAAGTCGGTGTTGGAGACCCCTTGGCCCGACTACGATGAGCGGGCCCTGGCCGCGGGCGAGGTGGAGATCCCGGTGCAGATAAACGGCAAGGTGCGTGCCCGGCTCAAGCTCCCCAACGCGGTGGCCGTGGACAAGGAGGCGCTCCGGGAGGCGGCCCTGGCCGACCCGGTGGTGCAGGCGCGGCTGGCCGGAAGACAGGTGAAGCGGGTAATCGCCGTCCCGGGGAAGCTGGTATCCATCGTGGTGGGCTAGGAGGGGGTATGGAACCGGCACTGGCGAGCGCCGTAGTGGGGGCCGTGTGGGGGGCCGGCATCGCCCTGGCCGGGCACATCAAGAACCAGCTCACCAAAAGGCGCCTCCTTGCCGCGGCCAACAAAAACTTCCCTTCCTTGGCGGTGGTCATCGCCTCCCGCAACGAGGAGGCGGTGATCGAAAACACCATCCACCGGGTGTTCGCCTCTGCCCCCTCGGGGACCAGGGTGATCGTGGTGGACGAGTCCACCGACTCCACCCCCGAGATCCTGGCCCGCCTCTCCCAGCAGTATCCCGAGCTTTTGGTGATCCGTGATCCGGAAGTGAAGGGGAAGCCGGCTGCCCTCAACCGCGCCCTCAGGGAAGTGAAGGAAGAGGTGGTGCTGTTCTTGGACGCCGATGCCCGAGTGGACAGGGAATACATGGAGACCTGCCTTTCACTGTTTGCGAACCCCGACCTGCCGGCGGTGTTCACCGACTTTGTGGCGTATAACGCCCACCGCACCGTGCCCGTGGTGTTCCAAGACCTGTTCTTCTCCTTCTCCCGCATCTTTGTGTTCTCCGGCCTTTTCTACCGGCCTACGTTCATGAACTCCGGGATGTGGGTCCGGCGGGAAGTGCTGGAGCGGGTGGGGGAGTTCCGGCCCGGGAGCCTGGTTGACGACTTCGAGCTGGGGATTCGGATGGCCAAGGCCGGCATTTACGCCCGCTATTTCGTGGAGGCCCGGCTTGCGATCCAGTACGCACTTACGTTGAAGGACATCTTCCTGCAGCACTCCCGTTGGTATACGGGGGGGATCGAGGAGATGTTCCGCGAGATCAGAAAGGGGGCAGTGTCATACGTGTTCCTCATGGCTGGGCTGGCCTGCGTGGTCTATTTCCCTCAGATCCTGATGATCGCCGCGGCCGCCACCCTGTCCCCCGCCCCGCTGGCTTTGGTGCTCCCGGGGGCAGCGGCGGCCCTGTACTCCGCAGTGGGGGTGGCCTATCTCCTCTCCCGCCCCTCCTCGCCGCGGGAGGTGGCCCTGAACCTGGTGGTGGGGGTTCCGGCCTGGTACC
>DQVA01000227.1 GCA_015661965.1 Candidatus Bipolaricaulota bacterium | reverse complement strand
CCGGGTTTCGGTGAAGCCCCGCGCTAGGGGCTACCCTAACCCGGAATCCCGATAACTAGGAGTGCAAAGCCAGAGGGGGAGTAAGCGCCCACGCACTTCCTCTCCGCGATACTCGCTGCGTTCACTTCATCCCTCCTCTGGCTAACTGCTAATTGTTAATTACGCAATTCTCCAGCCCCAGTCAAGGGCCGGGCCCGCGGGGTGCGGTTAATCCGAGGACGTAAGGAGGGCCGCGAGGGCCGCGGCCGCCGCGCGCAGGTAGCCGGGGTCGATCTCCCCATGTGGGGTGGGGGTCTCGGTGATGCGGGCAGGGATGTGCAGCTTCCCTGGGTCGAACCCGGCACCCAGCTTGAACTCGTATTTCCGGCGCAGGATCCCCTCGCCCAGGGACCGGAGCGTGCCCTCGTCCCACTCCTCCCCCAGCACGGCAAGGCACCGGGAGACCACCTTGAAGTCGTAGAGGCCCCGGGCGAAGAAGCAAACGACAAGCGATGAGAGGATCTGGCGGCGGGCCTCCTCGGAGAACAGCGCCCGGGCGAGCTCCTCCGGGGCCCTCTTCCGCCCCTCCCGCAGATCGACCTGGTCCACGGCGTAGCCGGCGGAATCGAGGTGGGAGTGCCGCGCCCCGAGGAGATAGGTGAGGTAAGCCCCGGGGCCGGTGTGGTAGCCGGGCATCTCGTTCCCCCCGAACGCCAGGGCGAAATCCTCCCCCCCATAGCGGGCCGCGGCCGCCATCACCCCGCGGGCGAGGTGGTCGTATAGCTCCCCCTGGCGCCGGGCGATCCGCCGCGCCAGCTCGGGGTAGACGCCGTAGTCGCCCCAGCGGGGGACGAGCCCCCCGGTGTCCCGCTCCGTGAGGAGGCCCCGCTCGAACGCCTCGGTGGCCCACGCGAGCACCACCCCACAGCTCATCGCATCCAACCCCAGATGTTCGAGCACGTCCATCAGCTTGAGATAACCCTCCGGGTCCTCCCCGCCGAGCAGCGTCCCCAGGGCATATATCGGTTCGTAGTCGTAGGAAACGAAGGTCGTCTTGTAGAAGAAGGGCTCGTCGGGGTAGGGCTCCTTGAGGGCGGCCAGGTGGATGCAGGCCACCGGACACCCGGCGCACGCCAGCCGCCGGCCCAGATACCGCTCGGCCATCGCCTCCCCGGTGAACGGGACCTCGTCCCGGTACCGGTTGTCGTGGAGGTTCCGCACCGGTAGGGCCCCGATGGCGTTCAAGGTGCGCACGTTCTGGGGGGTGCCGAGGTCATGATATTTCCGGAACAGCTCGGAGCGCACCGCCCGCTCGTGGAGCTCTCGATACAGGCGGCTGTATCCCGGGGGATCGGCCACGGGGACGCGGCCTTTCCCGATGATCACCACCGCCTTGAGGTGCTTGGCACCGAACACCGCCCCCAGGCCCAGCCTCCCGAAATGGCGGTAGCTTTCGGTGACCACACTGGCGTAGGTAACCAGGTTCTCCCCGGCGATCCCGGTGCGGAGGATGGAACGGATCCCGGATCCCCCCTCCCGCTCGCGGATGATGCGCCCCACGGTGAACGAAGAGGTGAGGCCCCACAGGGCCCGAGCGTCCCGGAAGTGCACCCGCTCGCCCTCGATCACGATGTAGACAGGGGTGTCGCTCTTCCCCGTGATCACCAGCGCCCCGTAGCCCGCAAGGCGCAGGGCCACCGCCGAGCGGCCCCCGCAGTGGGACTCCCCCAAATTCCCGGTGTGGGGCGATTTGAAGACGGCCACCGTCTTCGACGCCAGCGGCAGCAGGGCGGAGAGGGGCCCCACCGCGAGGATCACCGGGTTCTCCGGGGAGAGGGGGTCGGCGTCCCGGGGACAGAGTTCGTGCAGAAGTTCGATGGCGACCCCCGTCCCCCCCAGCCGGGCCCGAAAGAGCTCCCCCCGTTCTTCGACCCAGTACCGGTGCGTGGAAAGATCCACGTAGAGGACGCGAGATAGATGCCTATCCACGGGACACCTCCTCGAACGCGAGCACCCCGTGGGGGCAGAACCGGGCACAGAGGCCGCAGTGGCGGCAGATCACGGGTTTTCCCCGCTCCTCGTCCCAGAACACCGCGCCGATGGGGCACGCCCGAACGCACATCCCGCAGCCGATGCACCGCTCGAGGTCCACCCGCACCCCCACTTCGGCCTTCCTGATGGCGCCCACGGGGCAGGCGGCAAGACATGAAGGGTCCTCACAGGCGCGGCAGACCACCACCACGAACCCCCGCTCCATCCCGCCTACGGACCGCACTGCGATGGCCGACCGGGCCAGACCCCCTTCCCCGAACCGCCGCGCGCACGCGAACGCGCACAGGAGGCAGTCCACACACCTATCCACGTCCACCACCGAGAGCCGCCTCAGCATTTGCGGCCCCAATTTACACCTCCGCCCGCCCGGGCACCAAATGCGCCGGACGGATCGGGTTGGGTGTCAGCTGAGCCCATGGATAAAATGGCGGCGATGTCAGAGGAACTGTTACGCCCAGAGCCCCAGGGGGCCGAACATAACATGCGCTCCCTGCGCCCCCACACCCTGGCCGAGTTCGTGGGCCAGGAGGGAATCAAGGAACGGCTCAAGATCTACATCCAAGCGGCCAAGGCGCGGGGAGAACCGCTGGATCACGTGCTCCTTCTCTCCCCCCCGGGGCTGGGGAAGACCACCCTGGCCCACATCATCGCCGAGGAGATGGGGGCGGCGATCAAGGTGTCCAGCGGCCCGGCCATCGAGCGGCCCGGGGACCTGGCCTCCATCCTCACCCGCCTGTCGCCCCGGGACGTATTCTTCATAGACGAGATACATCGGCTCCGTCGGCAGGTGGAGGAGGTCTTATACCCGGCCATGGAGGACTACAAGCTGGACATCGTGCTAGGGGAGGGGCCCCACGCCCGCTCCATCCGCCTGGAACTGGCCCCATTCACCCTGGTGGGGGCCACCACCCGGGAGGGCCTCCTCACCTCGCCACTGCGGGATCGGTTCGAGGTCACCTTTCGCCTGGAGTTCTACCGGCCGGAGGAGCTGGCGGAGATCATCCGCCGGGCCGGGGCCAAGTTGGGGATCACGGTCACCGCTGAGGGGGCACGGGAGCTGGCTGCCCGGGCCCGGGGCACCCCCAGAATCGCCTTGCGGCTCCTGAGAAGAGCGCGGGACGTCGTCCAAGTGGCCGGGGCGAACGCGGTGGATGGAGTCCTCGCCCGGAAGACCTTGGAGATGCTGGGGATCGACGCCGAGGGCCTGGACGGCCTGGATCGGAAGATCTTGGGGGTGATCATCGACCGGTTCGAGGGGGGGCCGGTGGGACTGGAGACCCTGGCCGCCGCCCTGGGGGAGGACCGGGACACCATCTCCGAGGTCTACGAGCCATACCTCATCGCCAAGGGGTTCATCCGCCGTACCCCCCAAGGGCGCCAGGCCACCGAGAAGGCATATCGGCACTTGGGCCGCGCCCCCACCACCTTGCTCTAACCCCTCCGGTTACGGGCGGCGCAGGAACGCCTTGGCCCCGGCCAGGAAATCCCCCACTACCCCGCTGAACCGCCGCCAGTCCAGCACCAGGGCTACCGCCATCCACAGGAGGCCCAGGTAGGCGGCTTGCCGCTCGTGGAAGTAGGCCACGACGAACGGGGCGAACACCCACGGGAAGGCCACCAGCATGGTGAAGGCCTTGAACTTGAGGAACTCCTCCCCCCGCAGGTGCACCGCCAGCGAGAGGGGCACCGCTAGGGCCAGGTAGCTTATCCCCAGCCCCCGTGGCACCAATCCCACTGCCACCAAGTAAATGGCCGAGGCCAGCACCATCAGCATATCGAACTGGAACTCGTGCTCACCGATCCAAGTGGGTCCCTTATCCAGCCGCCTGGCCAGCCGCCCATCCAGCATGTCGGTGGTCCACCCCAGGAGCAAGAGCAAGGTCACCGAGCGCAGGGCCTGCGGCCCGGCCGGGATCAGCCCCAGGATGGCCGAGGCAATAAGCGCCCGCGAGGCGGTAAGAAGATCGGGAAGCCTCCTCTTGCCCATTCCACCTCCATTATAATCGGGTTCACCCTCCCAGCCTAAGCCCCTCGTCCAAGGGGGCGAACCGCGCTTTGGCTTGGGGAAACGCCGGCACCACCAGCGTGAACCTGATCCCCCCCAGGTACACCTCCACCCCGGCGCGAAGACATCCGGCGAAGGTGCGGAGGAGCCCGGCCCGGAGCTGCAGCAGCCGACCGGTGTAAAAGTCGTACTCCCCCGCCACCTCTGCCCTCCACACCTCTCCCCAAGATGCTTCGTAACTGGCGGCCAACCGCTTCAGGGCGGCCGGGAAGGTGGCGAGGCGCACCCCGCCGGAGAGCTGCCAGTCCCCCCCCCACAACCGCCCCTTGATGAGCAGGTCCTTGCCCCGGAGGGGGGTATAGCCGATCCCCCCCACCAAGCTCAGCCGGAACCACTCCCCGGCGAAGGTGGCCTTGAAATCAGTCTCCATCGGGGCAAGCGGCGCCAAGGAGAGGCGGGTGTTGAGCTCCAGCCCCGGCAAGGAGAGCTGCCAGCGGCCCGGGAGCAGCTTGCCGGTGGTCAAGTCCCAGCCGAAAGACAGGGTTCCCCGCAGCTCCCCCTCGCTGGCCGAGAGCGACACCCCAAGTCGGCTCTGGGGGGGCTTCCGGTCGAACTCGAACGGGGAGCGCCCGGCCCGCAGCCGGCCTGTGTACTTCAAGGTCAGGCCGTCCAGCGAGAGGGTGGGGGTCAGGGAGAGCAACGCCCGCTCCCCGGCCGGGTACTGGTCCAGGGAGCCGGAGATGGGAAGGGAAAACCGCAGCCGGCCCAGCTCCCAGCTGCGGCTCCAAGAGGCGGAAACCTGGGTGCGCCAGCCGGCCTGCTCCTCGAAGTACCGCCCCCACACCAGTCTGAGGGAGAACGTTCCCCCCAGCACCGGTACTGCAGCTGGGCTGAGGGAAAGTTCCGGCGCCCGGCGGTAGGTGATCTCCCCTGTCTTGGCTTCCCCCCATACCAGGTTCCAGTCCACCTGACCTGCCGTCCCGGAGAGGGAGAGCTGCAGCCGCTCCGGCTGCCAGGACAGGCTCCCCTCCCAACTCCCCCCCCAAGCCTGG
>DQVA01000252.1 GCA_015661965.1 Candidatus Bipolaricaulota bacterium | reverse complement strand
GGCGGAAGCCAGTGCCTCCCTTGAAAAGACCGCCGGTTGACCTGCGCGGCCTGTTGGCCGAGCTCCTTAAGGGTGACAGCCAGGCGTTGGTAGTGACCGGGCCTAGCGGGAGCGGGAAGACCTGGGTGGCGGGACAAGCGGTGAGGGAACTGCGCGGGCAAGGGCTCTTGGTGGGGGGGATCCTGTCCCCCCGGATCCTCCAGGGGGAGGCGACGGTGGGCTATCGGGTACGGGATCTCATGTCCGGGGGAGAGGAGGTGCTGTGCCGGCTCTCGCCGCCGGGGATCGCGTTCCGTAGGTTCTATTTCTCCCCCCAGGGGCTGGAGCTGGGGAACCGAGCTTTGGCAGCCGCAGCCCGGTCGGCCAAGCTGGCGGTGGTGGACGAGGTGGGGCCGTTCGAACTCGCTGGCGGCGGCTTCTCTCCCGGGCTTCGGCGACTGCAAAAAGCCGGACTTCCCCTGATCATCACGGTACGTCCTCACCTTGTTTCACAGGTCCTTTCCTTCCTGGGGCTTCCCCCGGCCACCCCACGGCTGACTTTGCCCTAGCGGGGCTTGGGCGGTGGGGCTATCCTGGGACATCAACCCCGAGGAGGTTCCTATGGAAAAAGAGGCGGAAGAAAGGCTGTGGAAGATTTTAGATGAGGCTGAGATCTCCTTGCTCATAACCCAAGGGGAGGAGGGCTATCCCCACTCCCGTCCCATGACCCTGCTGGGGTACGAAGAGGAAGGGGTATTGTGGTTCGCCACCAGCCGTTCCTCCCGCAAGGTGACCGAGATCGACCGCGACCCCAAGGTCACCGTGTGTTTCCTGGCCCTGGAAGGAGGGGCCCATGCCCAAGCCTTCGGCCGGGCGGAGATCCTGGAGGACCCCGAGCTCAAGGCGGAGCTGTGGATGGAGGACTGGGGCGAGTACTGGGAAGGCCCGGAGGATCCAGATTACGTGCTGTTGGTGGTGCACTTGGACCGGGCGGAGTACTACCTGATCGAAGACGACGAGCTGTGGGTGATCGACTTCTCTTAGGCGGAGGCATGCGGGCACAGTTATTGGAGCGGCAGGCGCCCGCCGAGGAGCGCCCCCTGGAGCTCCGGGAGGTCCCCCGGCCGGAGCCGGGCCCCGGCCAGGTCCTCCTCAGGATCGCCGCCTGCGGCGTCTGCCACACCGACCTCCACATCGTGGAGGGGGACCTCCCCCTGCATAAAAGGCCCATCGTCCCCGGGCACGAGATCGTGGGCCGGGTGGAGGCCGTGGGGCCGGGGGTGGCCGGCGTCTCCCCCGGCGCGCGGGTGGGGGTCGCTTGGCTCCACCACGCCTGCGGCGCTTGCCGTTTCTGCCGGAGCGGCCGGGAGAACCTCTGCGAGAACGCGCTCTTCACCGGCTGGGACGTGGACGGGGGGTACGCCGAGTACGCGGTGGCGGCGGCGGATTTCGTCTACCCCCTCCCCGGGGGTTTCCCCGACGAGCGGGCGGCGCCGCTTTTATGTGCGGGGATCGTGGGGTACCGGGCCCTGAAGCTCGCCATCCGGGGGAAGGGGCCCGGGCGCCTGGGGCTATATGGGTTCGGGGCCTCGGCCCACATCGCCATCCAGATCGCCCGGCACCTGGGCTGGGAGGTGTACGTCTTCACCCGCAGCCCCCAGAACAAGGCCCTGGCCCGGGAATTGGGGGCGGCCTGGGTGGGGGAGGCCCACGACCGTCCCCCGGCACCCCTGGACGCCGCCGTCATCTACGCCCCCGCCGGCTGGATCGTCCTCGAGGCCCTGAGGTCCCTGGACAAGGGGGGGCGGCTGTCCCTCGCCGGGATCCACATGACCCCCATCCCCGCGCTCCCCTACCGGCTCCTCTACCACGAACGGGAGGTGGTCTCGGTGGCCAACGCCACCCGGGAGGACGCCCGGGAGCTCCTCCGCTTCGCCGCCGAGATCCCCATCGCCACCGAGGTGAAGACCTTCCCCCTGGACGCGGCCAACGATGTCCTGATAAAGCTGAAAGCGCGAAAGGTCCGCGGGGCCGCGGTGCTCGTGGTATGATGGGGCTTAGGGGTGATGTGCCATGCCCAGGGCCAAGCGGGCGCCGGTAGAGGAGCTTTTCCCGCCCCAGGGGCAGTGGACCGAGGAGGATTACTTCTCCCTCCCCGAAACCAACCGGTATCTGGAACTTTCGGAAGGGAGGTTGATCATGCCCCCCCATCCTACTCGGAGCCATCAAGAGGCGGTTAAGCGTTTAGCGTTCCGGTTGCACCAATTTGTGGAGGAACGGGGACTCGGAGTAGTGGAAGTAGCACCGCTTCCCGTGAGGCTGTGGCCGGGGAAGATCCGGGAGCCGGACATCTTCTTCATCTCCGCCGAACACCGGGACCGGCTGGGGGAGAAGGTCTGCGGCGTGCCGGACCTGGTGGTGGAGGTGGTCTCCCCCGGCACCCGGGAGGTGGATCGGGGGGAGAAGTTCGTGGAATACGCCAAGGCCGGGGTGCGGGAATACTGGATCGTGGACCCGGAGAAGCGCACGGTGGAGGTGTTCACCCTGCGGGGCCATGTTTACGAGCCTCTGGGGATCTTCCGGCAGGGGGAGACCGCCCGCTCCGCGCTCCTGCGGGGGTTCGAGGTCGCGGTGGACGAGGTCTTCGGGTAAGGAGGAAAGATGCGGGAGATCTCCTGGGAGGAGGCGATAAAGCTCGCGTCCCCGTACCCGTACGTGCTCGCGGTGACGGTGGACAAAGAGGGGAAGCCGAACGCCATCGGCCTCGGGTGGTGGACGTACGTCTCGTGGGAGCCCCCGATGATCGCCATCGCCGTGGGCCCCGAGCGCTACTCCCACGAGTGCCTGGAGCACCGCGGCGAGTTCGTCCTCGCCTTCCCCGCGGAGGACCAGTGGCGGGGGGCGTGGCACTGCGGCACCGTCTCCGGCCGCGGCCGGGACAAACTGGCCGAGGCCGGCCTCAGGACGGTCCCCGCCAGCGTGGTGGCGCCGCCGCTCATCGAGGGGGCCACCGTCTGCTACGAGTGCCGGGTGGTGGAACGGGTGAGGACCGGGGACCACGAGCTGTTCATCGCCGAGGTGGTGGCCATCCACGGCGACCCGGGGAAGGCGAGGCACCTCTACTCCATCGGCTACGAGCGGCTCACCGCCATCTCCCACCGGGAGGTCGAGCCCCTCCGGTGAGGACGATCGAGGGAATCCGCCGCGACTTCCCCCTCCTCCGGGAGGTGGCCTGGCTCGCCTCGGCGGGGACGGGGCCCATGCCGCGCCGGGCCCTGGACGCCCTCGCCGCCACCCAGCGGGCCCTCTACGGGGGGTTCGATCCGGGGGCATGGAAGCGGGCAGGGGAGATCCCGGAAAGGGTGCGCGCCCTCGTGGCCTCCCTGCTGGGGGTGGACCGGGAGGAGGTGGCCCTGGTCCGCTCCACCACCGAGGGGCTGAACGCCGTGGCCGCCTCCATCCCCTGGGAGCGGGGCGACAACGTGGTGATCACCGACCAGGAATACCCCGCCAACGCCATCCCCTGGTACCACCAAGCCCGCCTGCACGGGGTCGAAGTCAGGGTCGTCCGCTCCCGGGACGGGCGCCTGCCCCTGGACGCGTTCGCCGGGGCGGTGGACCGCCGCACCCGGGTGGTGGCCACCAGCCACGTCCAGTTCGCGAGCGGCTACCGGGTCGACCTCGCGGGGCTGGCGGAGCTCGCCCACGCCCACGGGGCCCTCCTGGTGGTGGACGCGATCCAGTCGGTGGGGGCGATCCGGGTGCGCCCCCGGGAGCTCGGGGTCGACGCCCTGGCGTGCGGGGGCTACAAGTGGCTCTGCGGCCCCGAGGGCACGGGTACCCTCTACGTGCCGGGGGACCTCGCCGAAGGGCTGTGCCCCGCCGCGGTGGGGTTCCCCAACGTGGCCGCCGCGGACCGGGACGACCTCTGGGATGCCCTGTGTGGGGGGCGCCCGTGGGTGCGGGGCTTCTCGGGCTACGCGCGGGGCGCCCGGCGGTTCGACGGCGTGGGGCTCAACCCCGCGCTCCTTTCCGCGTTCGCCGCCGCGCTGGAGTATCAGCTGGAGCTAGGAGCCGAGTGGATCGAGGAGAGGGTGCTGGCGCTCTCGGGCCGCCTCATCGGGGAGCTCGCCCGGCGCGGCTACCGGGCGGTGACCCCCGCGGACCCCCGGGAGCGGGCGGGGATCGTG
>DQVA01000270.1 GCA_015661965.1 Candidatus Bipolaricaulota bacterium | reverse complement strand
TCGTGAGGTACCGGAAACGGGAGCACGGTGAGGCCCAGGATCTCCTGCCGGCCCGAAAGCTGGCGGCCCGGGATCCCCAAAGCCCGCAAGGTGCCAGGGCTGGCCCACACCTCTACCCCTCGGCGCAGCAAGCTCGCCAGGCCGCGCGTGTGGTCTGTGTGCTCATGGGTGAGGAGAACCGTGCTCGCCCCCGCAAGCCGCAGCCCCATCCGGGCGGCACGCCGGTGGAGCTCCCGCCAGGAGAGCCCGGCGTCCACCAGAATCCATCCCCCGGGCGCCTCCACCAACGTGGCGTTCCCGGTCGATCCGCTGCCCAACGTGCAGATCCTCACTCGTGGGTTCTCTTCTGCAGGGCGGTGAGGAGGTCGATGGGCACCGGGAACACCACCGTGGTGGCGTTCTCGGTGGCGATCTCGGCCAAGGTCTGAAGATACCGAAGCTGCAACGCCCCCGCCGACCGCTGCATGATCTCCGCTGCCTCCCGCAGCTTCTCCGCCGCCTGCAGTTCCCCCTCGGCGTTGATGATCTTGGAGCGGCGCTCCCTTTCGGCCTCGGCCTGGCGGGCGATGGCCCGCTGCATCTCGGTGGGGATCTTCACGTCCTTGATCTCCACCGTGATCACCTTGATGCCCCAGGGGTCGGTGTGCTCGTCGATGATGGCCTGGAGCTCCTGGTTCAGCTTCTCCCGGGCGGCCAGGATCTCGTCCAGCTCGGCCTTGCCCAGCACCGATCGCAGGGTGGTCATGGAGATCTGGCGGGTGGCCTCGATGAAGTCCAACACCTCCACCACCGCCGCTTGGGGGTCCACCACCCGGAAGTACACCACCGCGTTCACGCTTACCGGTACGTTATCCCGGGTGATCACCTCCTGGGGCGGCACGTCCAGGGTGATGGTCCTCAGGTCCACCTTCACCATCTTGTCCACGATGGGGATGATCAGGAAAAGCCCGGGGCCCTTGGCCCCCACCAGCCGCCCCAGCCGGAAGATAACGCCCCGTTCATACTCCCGCACGATCTTGATGGCGCTCGCCAAAAACAGCGCCACCAGTGCCACCACTATGCTGACTGTTGTATACATAACACCCTCCTTGCGCTGCCCATGATAGGGACCTAGGATGGCGGTTGTCAACGACGGAAAGGAGGGCGAAGGTGCGTACCCCGATCGTGGCTGCCAACTGGAAGATGCACAAGACAGTGCGGGAGGCGGTGGATTACTTCCGCCGTCTGTTGGAGCTGGTCCCTGCCCGGCCGCCGGTGGAGCTGGTGATCGTCCCGCCAGCCACCCTGCTCTGGGTGGCCCAAAAGCACCTGGGGGGGAGCGTAGTGGGCTGGGGGGCTCAAAACGCCTATCCGGAGCCACAAGGGGCGTTCACCGGCGAGGTGTCGGTGGTCCAAGTGGCGGACCTGGGGGCGAGGTACCTCATCTGTGGCCACTCCGAGCGGCGGCACATCTTCCGGGAGGACGACGAGCTGGTCGGCCGCAAACTGAGGGCCGCCCTGGAGGGCGGGCTCATCCCCATCCTGTGCGTGGGGGAGACGTTGGAGGAGCGGCAGGCGGGCCGGGCCTGGGGGGTGGTGGAAGGACAGCTCGCCGCTGCCCTGGCCGACCTCTCCCCGGAGGATGCCTCCCGGCTGGTGATCGCCTACGAACCGGTGTGGGCCATCGGGACCGGGGTGCCGGCCCAGCCGCAGGACGCCCAGGAGATGGCAGCCCACATCCGGGATTGGCTCAAGGAGAGGTTCGGCAGGACGGGGGGCCGGATCCGCATTCAGTACGGCGGATCGGTGAAACCGGAGAACGCCCGCGACTTCCTCACCCTGCCCGACATCGACGGGGCATTGGTGGGCGGGGCGTCGCTGGACCCAGATAAGTTCTGGGCCATCGCCCAAGCAGCGGCCGGCTAGGCCTTGCCCACCGGAGGTCAAACCCGCCCCCGCCCTACCGCTGCCATGCGGTTATTTCCAATCAGCACGGGGTAATTTTCCCTCCGCTCGGGCATCCTACTTGACGGGGCACTAGCGCCTATGCTAGCATGCCCGCTAAGGAGGTGGTTTCTGTGCACAGTGTTGTCCGTAGGTTGCTGGTGGTCGGCTTCGGCGTTCTGCTTTTCGCCGGGCTGACGCAGGCAGGGGAGCTCAGGATCGGCATCGCCACCGAGCCCTGGGACTTGGACCCG
>DQVA01000214.1 GCA_015661965.1 Candidatus Bipolaricaulota bacterium | reverse complement strand
TACCGTCCGGGGAAAGGACGTGTTCGTGATCCAACCCACCTCCCCCCCGGTGAACGACCATCTCATGGAACTCCTCCTCATGATCGACGCCCTGAAACGGGCGTCGGCCCGTATGGTATGCGCCGTGATCCCCTACTTCGGCTACGCCCGTCAGGACCGGAAGAAGAAAGGCCGGGTCCCCATCTCGGCCCGGCTGGTGGCCAACCTGTTGGAGACCGCCGGGGTTGATCGGGTCCTCACGGTGGAGCTCCACGCAGGCCAGATCCAGGGCTTCTTCAACGTGCCGGTGGACCACCTGCGCACCGACCGGCTGTTCGCGGAATACATCCGCACCACCCATCCGGAATGGCTGGATCCGTTGGTGGTGGTGTCCCCGGACATCGGGGGGATCTGGCGGGCCCGGCGGCTGGCCAAGGAGCTGAATACTCCTTTGGCCATCGTGGAGAAACACCGGCGGTCAAGCTCTGACGAGGCGCCGGAAGTCTACCATCTGATCGGTGATGTGGAGGGCTGCAATGTGCTCCTGGTGGACGATATCCTGGCCACCGGGAGGACCCTGTGCATCGCCGCCGCGGAACTCGCGGCCAAGGGAGCCCGAAACGTTTACGCCGCCATCACCCATGGCCTGTTCACCGGGGAGGCGCTGGAGCTTATCTCCTCCTCGCCCTTGCAGAAGCTCCTGGTCACCGATACCATCGCCCATCACGTCCCGGTGGCTCACCATCCCAAGGTGGAGATAGTCTCGGTGGCCCGGCTGCTGGCCGATGCGATCCACCGGATATTCAGCTGTAAGTCGGTGAGCGACCTGCTGGTACGGAGTGACTAAGGAGGGTTGCCCATGATGGTACAAGCCAAGCCGCGGTCGCTATCGGTCAAGGCCAAGCGACTGCGTCGGGAGGGATACGTTCCCGCCGTGATCTATGGCCCGCAGGTGGACACCCCCGTGCACGTGGCTATCCGGGAGTCGGAGCTGGAGGACCTGTTCCGACACGTGACCCGCTCCACCACGGTGGAGGTGCAGGTGGAGGGGGGCGAGACCTATCATGTATTCCTCAAAGACATTCAGGTCGACCCCATCACCGACCGGTTCCTGCACGTGGACTTCTACGTCCCCGAACCGGGGAGGAAGCTGGTGATCCCGGTGCCGGTGAAGCTGGTGGGGGCTTGCCCCGGGGTGAAGGAAGGCGGCATCCTGGAACACGTGCACGAATACATCGAGGTGGAAGGGCTCCCCCGCCGGATCCCGCCTTACTTCGAGATCGACATCTCCAACCTGGGCCTGGAGGAGTCCATCCTCATCAGAGACCTGGAATGGGATGACGAACTCAGGCCCCTTCACCCCATGGACGACCCCATCGTCACCGTGCTTGCCCCCAGGGCGGTGCGACTCGAGGCCGAGGTGGCAGCGGAGGCGGCCGAGGAAGCCCCCGAGGCTGAGGCGGCCCCGGAAGGGGAAGGTGAATCCGAGGATTGAGGGCGGTTGTCGGCCTGGGGAACCCGGGACCCGCCTATGCCGCCACCCGTCATAACGCGGGCTTTTGGGTGCTGGCTCGACTGATCGGGAGGGCGCGCTGGCGAAAGCAGCGATATCCCTGGGGCGAGATCTACCGGGCGGAGGAAGGCCTGCTCCTCCGCCCGCTCACCTTCATGAACCGGGCCGGGGAGGCGGCGCGGGAGCTCCTCCGGCGTTTTCCCCTGTCCCCCGCCGATCTCCTGGTCGTCTACGACGACGTGGACTTGCCGGTGGGGGAGCTCAGGCTGCGCCGCCGCGGCGGGCCCGGCACCCACAACGGTATGCGCTCCGTCCTCGCTGCCCTGGGCAGCGAGGAAGTGCCCCGGCTTCGGATCGGGGTGGGGGCACCCTCCCCGGGAACTGACCTTTCCCGGTACGTACTCTCCCCCCCCGCCCCGGAGGAGGTGTCCGTGCTTGCTGAGGCGGCCGATCGGGCTGCCCAGCTGGCTTGGGTCTTCCTCAGGGAGGGCCTGGAGGCGGCGTTGGACGAGTACTCCCGCCAGGGGCGGGTATAATCGTCTGCGGAGGCAATAACTCATGTACGAAAAGTTCTCTAAGGATTCCATGAAGCTCCTTGCCGCCTCGCAGGAGGAGGCGGGGGAATGGCGACACCGCTACGTGGGAACCGAACACCTGCTCCTGGCCGCCCTTCGGTTTGAGGGATCGCGGGTGTACAAGTTCCTGCTTGAAAACGGGCTTACCTACGAGCGGGTGGCCCGGATTGTGGACCGGCAGAAGGGCCGGGGGAAGCTGCATCTGCCCCCGGATGAACTGGAGCCCACCCAGCGGCTGCGGCGGGTGATGAAGCTCTCCTACGAGGAAGCCCGCCGGGCCGGCTCCGAGTCCATCGAGCCGGAACACCTGATCCTGGCCGTGCTGCGGGAGGGGGAGTGCACCGCCGCCGAGATCCTGCGGGCCCACGGGGTGGACCTCAAATCCGCCCGTGCCTACTTCTCGCCCCGGCGCGGGGGGATCCGGGTGCGGACTGGCCGCCAGGCCCGCCTCCCCGGAGAACTGGGGGAGTTCGGCAGGAACCTGGTGGAGGAGGCGGAGGCGGGCCTGCTGGACCCGGTGATCGGCCGGGAAAAGGAGCTGGAGCGGGTGATCCAGATCCTGTGCCGCCGCAAGAAGAACAACCCCGCCCTGATCGGCGAATCCGGGGTGGGCAAGACCGCCATCGTGGAGGGCCTCGCCCAAAGGATCGCCGCCGGGGACGTGCCCCTGGCGCTGGCGGACAAGGAGATAGTGGAACTCGACATGGCCGGCATCGTGGCCGGCACCAAATACCGGGGCGAGTTCGAGCAGCGCCTCAAGAACATCCTCAACCACGTCATGGCCACCGACAACATCATCCTGTTCATCGACGAACTGCAGACGGTGGTCGGGGCCGGCGGGGCCGAGGGGGCGATAGACGCCTCCGCCATCCTCAAGCCCCCCCTGGCTTCGGGGGCCATCCAGTGCATCGGCACCGCCACCCCGGACGACTACCGGAAATCCATCGAAAAGGACCCGGCCCTCAAGCGCCGCTTCAAGACCGTTTATATCGAGGAACCGTCGGTGGAGGACACAGTGAAGATCCTGAAAGGGCTGCGACACCGGTACGAACACCATCATGGGGTGCAGATCACCGACGATGCCCTCTGGCAAGCGGCCCGGCTGGCGGACCGCTACATCACCGACCAGTTCCTGCCGGACAAGGCTATCGACCTCATCGACGAGACCGCAGCCAAAGTTAGGCTCGCCGCCACCGAACTCCCCCAGGAGGCCAGGCAGCTGGTGGAGGAGATCACCGCCCTGGAGGAGGAGGAAGAGGAAGCCGTCGCCCATCAGAACTACGAGCTTGCCGCCAAACTCCGCGACCGCAGGAGCGCCCTCATCGAGGAGCTCAAGGGGTTCGAGACCGAACTAGGGGAGGAGACCGAGCGGCCGGTGGTCACCGGGGACCACATCGCGGCCACCGTGTCCGCTTGGACCGGGATCCCCATCCGCCACCTGCAGGAGGAGGACGCCTCCCGGCTGATGCACATGGAGGAGAAGATCCACGAGCGGCTGGTGGGCCAAGAGGAAGCGGTGAAGTCGGTATGTCGGGCCATCCGCCGGGCCTACGCTGGGGTCAAGGATCCCCGTCGGCCCATCGGCTCTTTCCTGTTCCTGGGGCCCACCGGGGTGGGGAAGACGGAGCTGGCGCGAACGCTGGCCGAATTCCTGTTCGGGGACGAGGACGCCCTGATCCGCATCGACATGTCCGAGTACATGGAGCGGTTTGCCGTGTCCCGGCTCATCGGCGCCCCGCCGGGCTACGTGGGCTACGAGGAGGCCGGGGAGCTCACCGAGGCGGTGCGCCGCCGGCCCTACTCGGTGGTGCTGTTCGACGAGATCGAAAAGGCCCATAAGGACGTGTTCAACATCCTGCTGCAGGTGATGGACGACGGTATCCTCACCGACTCCCAGGGGCGCAAGGTGGACTTCCGCAACACGGTCCTCATCATGACCTCCAACGTGGGCAGCAAGCTGATCACCGACCGCACCGCCCTCGGGTTCGGTGCCGAGGACGTGGACTCGGAGGACACCTACAAGGACATGAAATCGCGGGTGATGGGGGAGGTACGGAAGCTGTTTTCCCCCGAGTTCTTAAACCGGCTCGATGACATCATCGTGTTCCACTCCCTCACCAAGGAGCAGGTGGGGCAGATCGCCGAGCTGCTGTTGGGGCGGCTGAGGAAGCGCCTGGCGGAGGAACACGACATCGAACTGGTGCTATCGGACTCCGCCCGGGAGCTGCTGATCGAGAAGGGATATGACCCCAAGTATGGGGCCCGGCCCATGCGTCGCACCATCGAGCGGCTGATCGAGGACCCCATCTCCGAGCGCATCCTCACCAAGGAGTTCCCGCAGGGGAGCACGGTGGTGGTGGAAGCCGAGGGCGAGGAGATGCGGTTCAGAAAAGGTTAAATGCCCTACCGCTGTCGGGAATGCGGCTATCGGTCACCCAAGTGGCTGGGCCGCTGTCCCCGCTGCGGTGGTTGGGATAGCTTCGAGGAGGTCCGGGAGGGGGAAGAGGGGGGGGGCTGGATCGGAGCCCGTCCCCAGGCCCTCCCCCAGGTGAAGAAGCCCCCCCTGGAGCGGGTATCCACCGGGATCCGGGAGGTGGACCGGCTGCTCGGCGGGGGGCTCATCCCGGGCTCGGTGATCCTGTTCGGCGGGGAACCCGGGATCGGGAAATCCACGTTGCTCCTCCAGCTAGCCGCTGCCCTTGCTGGCAGCGGCCGCAAGGTCCTCTACGTCTCCGGGGAGGAGGCGCCGGCCCAGGTGAAATTGCGGGCCGAACGCTTGGGAATCCAGACGCCCGAACTGTACCTCCTTTCAGAGCAACACCTCCTCCGGATCGTCAAAGCCATCGAGGAGCTTTCCCCCCAAGTGCTGGTGGTGGATTCCCTGCAGACGGTGGTGGCCCGGCCGGAAGGGGGGGACATCGGCGGGGTGGCCCAGGTACGGGAGGCGGCGGCACAGCTGGCGCGCCTGGCCAAGGGCCTGGAGATGACTTGTTTCCTCGTGTCCCACATCACGAAGGGGGGGGAGTTCGCCGGCCCCAAGACGGTGGAACACCTGGTGGACGTGGCCGTGTACCTGGAGGGGACCCGGGAGGGGGACCTGCGCATCCTGCGGTCGGTGAAGAACCGGTTCGGTTCCACCAACGAGGTGGCGGTGTTCCAAATGGGAGAGGAGGGGCTCATCGAGGTGCCGGACCCCGCCACCTTCTTCGTCCCCCGGGATCGGCCGGCCCGGCCCGGGGCGGCGGTGGTGCCGGTGCTGGAGGGCACCAGGCCGCTCTTGGTGGAGATCCAGGCGCTCGTGGCCCCCAGTATGGGCTACGGCCCCCCCCAACGCAGGATGGCGGGGCTGGATTTCAACCGGGTGTCGGTGCTACTGGCGGTGATCGAAAAACGCCTGGGGGCCCATATCGGGGCCACCGACGTGTACCTGGCGGTGGCCGGGGGGCTGGAAGTGCGGGAGCCGGCGGTGGACTTGGGGGTATGCGCCGCGGTCCTGTCCAGCCTGCGGGACCGCGTGATCCCCCCCGATACGGTGGTATTCGGGGAAGTGGGCCTGGCAGGGGACGTGCGGCCGGTGCGCAAGGGCCCGGAGCGCCTGCGGGAGGTGGACAAGCTCGGGTTCCGGCGGGCCATCGTGCCTCCCGGCCCCCTACCCAAGGGGTTATCCTTGGAGGTGGAGCGGGTGGCTTCCGTGGTGGAGGCCGCCGAGGCATTGGGGGTCGGCTGAACCATGGAGCTAACCAAGGAGCAGCTGGAGATCCTGGAGCGGACCGCACCCGGCACTCCCCTCAGGGAGGCCATCGATCTCATCATGCAACTGGGCAAGGGGGGGTTGATCGTGGTGGCCGACCGGGACGTCATCTCCCCCCTCATCGCCGCCGGGTTCGAGCTGGATGCGCCTTTCACCCCCCAGGCGGTGGCGGAGCTGTCCAAGATGGATCGGGCGGTGGTGGTGGACCCGCCCCTGCGGACCATCCTCTACGCCAACGCCCATCTCACCCCGGATCCCGCCATCCCCTCCCAGGAGACCGGCACCCGCCACCGGGCCGCAGAGCAGACCGCCAAGCAACTGGACTGTCCGGTGATCGCCGTCTCCGAGGAACGGCGGCGCACCACCATCTACCTCGGGGAGTGGAAGTACGAGCTCCAGGACCCCCTCACCCTGCTTGCCCACGCCTCCCAGGCGCTGCTCATCTTGGATCGCTACCGGGCTGAGCTCAACGAGCTCCTCGCCGAACTGGGCCCATTGGAGTTCGAGCGCCGGGTGTTTCCCTATCATGTGGCGGTGATCATCCAGAAGATCGTGCAGATGCTGGAGCTGGAGGAGGAGCTCAAGCGACTGCTTTTGGAGCTGGGGGAACACCGGCGGCTTCCGGAGCGGCAGCTGCGGGGGTTGATGCGGGGCGTGCGGGAGGAACTGGAGCTGATAGTGCTCGACTTCCAGAAGGACCCCAAGAAGCCCGTTGAGGCGGTGATCCAGGAGATCGTGGAGCTGAGCTCCGCGGATCGCCTCAGCTCGGAGGCGGTGCTGCGGCCGTTGGGCTTTGACGAGGAGGACCTGGAGCGACCGCTTTCCTCCCGCGGGTATCGGCTGCTCCACAAGATCCCCCGGCTCCCCATGCCGGTGATCGAGCGGCTGGTGGGGGAGTTCGGGTCACTGGACCAGATCGAGCGCCAGGGGCGCAGGCAGCTGCAACGGATCAAGGGGGTAGCGGAGGTGCGAGCGCGGGCCATCAAGGCCGGGCTTAGGCGGTTCAAGGCCGGCTACGCCACGGGGCTGGAAGGTTTTTGACTTAAGGACATCCAACCACCGAGTACACAGGGTCCACCGAGGGGTCTCTGATGGTCTTGGTGGTGAACCCCGTGAGCTCTGTGGTGCCAATAGGGAGGCAGTGGTGGACATGCTGGAGCGGATAGAGCAGGCGGCCCAGGCCATTTCCAAGCTGGGGGAGCCGGAAGTGGCGGTGGTGCTTGGCTCCGGGCTTTCGGAGGTGCTCCCCTTGGAGGGGGTGAGGTCCCTCTCGTTCGGGGAGGTCCCCGGGTTCCCGGTGCCCACCGTGGCCGGCCACGCCGGCCGGGTGGAGGTGGGGAAAATCGGGGCCCGGGAGGTGTTGGTCCAACGGGGGAGGATCCACTACTACGAGGGCTACGACCTTTCGGAGGTGGTGATCCCGGTCAGGGCCTACGCCCTCCTCGGGGTCAAGTCCCTGGTGATCACCAACGCCTCCGGTGGGATCGCCGCGGGGCTCCATCCCGGCGACCTGGTCCTGATCAGCGACCACATCAACATGCTGGGGGCAAATCCCCTGCGGGGGCCGAATCTGGAACGGCTGGGGCCGCGCTTTCCCGACATGACGCAGGCTTATGACCCCAAGCTGCGGGCGCATGCCAGAGAGGTGGCCGCTCGCCTGGGGATCGAGCTCAAGGAGGGGGTTTACCTCGCCACCATGGGGCCCTCCTACGAGACCCCAGCCGAGATCCGGGCCTTCCAGCGGTTGGGGGCGGACCTGGTGGGGATGTCCACCGTGCCGGAGGTGATCGCCGCCCGCCACGCCGGCCTCAGGGTGCTGGGGCTCTCCTGCGTGACCAACTACGCGGCCGGCCTTGCGGGCGAGCCCCTGTCCCACGAAGAGGTGATAGAGACCACCCGCCGCAAGGCGGCCGAACTTTCAAAGCTCTTGACCGCTTTGGTCCCGCAGCTTTAGTAGGGCCAGGGCAGCCAGGGTTTTGCCGTCCCCCTCTCCGGCTTGGGCGAGCACCCGCAGCTCCCGGGGCGCGAGGTATCGCACCTGGGAGATCTCCGCCCGTGCTTCCGCCCCACCTGCCACCCCTTGTGCCAAAAACAGGTGGATGACCTCGTTCGAGTAGCCGGGGGTGGGGTAGATCGCCCCCAAGGGAACCAGGTTGTTGGCGGCAAGGCCGGTCTCCTCGAGGAGCTCACGGCGGGCCGCCTCCTCGGGGGTCTCCCCGGGTTCCAGCTTCCCGGCCGGGATCTCCCACAACGCCTTCCCCGCCGCCTCCCGGGGCTGCCGCACCACCAGCACCCGCCCTTGCCGGTCCAGCACCAGCACCGCCGCCGCCCCGGGATGCTCCACCACCTCCCGCGGCCCCCGCGGGGTCTGTCTGACCCGCACCGAGATCAGCCGCCCCCGGAATACATATCCTCCCATATCGTCAGTGACGGGAAAGGCCTCTCGCCCGTTCCGCGTCAGCCGCCCCCCAGGTGTTTTTCCGCTTCGGCGAAGCCGCGCTCCAGGGCCTGTTTGTTGATCTCGATCAGGCGGTCTCGGCCCCGCCCCCGCATCTCGTGGGCCATGGCAGTCACCACTGCCTCCAAGGGGACCACCCCACTGCCGCGGACCAGCGCCCCCAGGGCAACCATGTTGATCACCCGCACGTTCCCCAGCTCCCGGGCGATGTCGTTCACCGGGACCGGGATCCCCTTGACGTCATCCCGCGCCAGGTCCCGGGAGATGAGGGAGCTGTTGTAGACGATGAGCCCCCCGGCCTCCACCCGGGGCTCGAACCGGTCCAGGGAAGGCAGGTTCATGGCCACCAGGGCCTGGGGCGCATCCACGATGGGGGAGCCGATGGGCTTGTCCGATAGCACCACGGTGCAGTTGGCGGTTCCCCCCCGCATCTCCGGCCCGTAGGAAGGCAGCCAGCTCACCTCCAGCCCCTGATCCATCCCGGCCCGGGCCAGCACCTTCCCGGAAAGCAGGATCCCCTGGCCCCCGAACCCGGCGAAGATCACCCCCAGTTCCATTCAGTCCTCCTTCACCTTGAGATCCCCAAGCGGGAAAT